>CAVCCB010000105.1:0-7522 GCA_963600595.1 Subdoligranulum sp. APC924/74
CCATGCTCTACTCGCAGACAGGCTCCTACGCCGGCTACGGCTTCGCCATCCCCACCTCTATTATGAATAAGGTGGTGGACGACCTGAAGAAATACGGCAGCGTGCAGCGCGTGATGCTGAGCATCCAGGGCGGCGACGTACTCAACTACATCAACTCGCAGAAGGAGAACGGCAAGGAAGTGGACCTGGGCACCAACGAGGGCGTATACATCGCCAAGGTGGACGAGGACGGCAACGGAGCCGAGGCTGGTCTGAAGGAAGGTGACGTGATCACCAAGGTGGACGGCAAGAAGGTGAGCAAGATGGCAGAGCTGCAGGAGCAGCTCAACGGCAAGCGACCCGGCGACAAGATGACCATCACCTACCTGCGCAACAAGAAGGAGCAGAGCAAGACCATCACGCTGAAGAACGCACAGGGCACCACATCAGTGATCAAGAGTGCTGACCTTGACGTGCTGGGCGGCAACTTCCGACAGATCACAGAGGCACAGAAGAAGCAGTTGGGCATCAACTACGGCGTGGAGGTGATGAAGGTGAACAGCGGCGTTCTGAAGGACGCAGGCATCTCCCGCGGATTCATCATCCAGAAGATCAACGACAACAACATCACGAGCCTCGATGACCTGCAGAAGAACGTGAAGAGTGCATCCACCAGCAAGGATCCCGTGCTCTACATCCAGGGTATGTGGCCCACAGGCAAGAAGGCATACTACGCTGTGCCCTTGCAGAAGGATTAAGCCTTTCGGACAAAGCAAAAATAAGTCAAAAATCAACAAATAGTAGGTATTTTCGCAAAATATCTACTATTTTTTTTGGATTTCCGAACAAAAAACCGTATATTTGCACCTACTTTTTAATCCATCGCAACCATGAGGCAATTAAAAATAACGAAATCGATTACCAGTCGGGAGAGCCTGTCTCTCGACAAGTACCTCCAGGAAATCAGCCACGAAGACAGAATCTCCGTGGATGAGGAAGTGGAGCTGGCACAGAAAATCAGACAAGGCGACAAAAAGGCGCTGGAAAAGTTGACCAAAGCCAACCTGAGATTCGTGGTGTCGGTAGCCAAACAGTACCAGAACCAGGGGCTCAGCCTCCCCGACCTCATCAACGAGGGCAACGTGGGGCTGATTAAGGCCGCTATGAAGTTTGACGAAACCCGCGGCTTCAAGTTCATCTCCTACGCCGTATGGTGGATCAGACAGAGCATCCTCCAGGCGATTGCAGAGCAGAGCCGCATCGTGAGGCTGCCGCTCAACCAGGTGGGCAACGTGACGAAGATCAACCGCGAGCTCAACAGGTTTGAGCAGGAGAACGAACGGCGGCCCAATGCGGGCGAAATCGCCGACCGCGTGGACCTGCCCGAAGAAAAGATCGCCGAGGCAATGAAGGCGAACACGCACCACGTGAGCGTGGACGCGCCCTTCGCTGACAGCGAGGACGGCAGCCTGCTCGACGTGATGTCCAACCCCGATGCGCCCTCCACAGACAATGAGCTCTATATGGAGTCGCTGCGCGAGGAAATCGTGCGCCTCTTCAGCCTGCTCGACGAGAGGGAGCGCACCGTGCTGACGGCGTACTTCGGCATCGGACAGCCCGAGATGACGCTGGAAGAAATAGGCAACAAACACAACCTCACGCGGGAACGGGTGAGGCAAATCAAGGAGAAGGCGATACGCCGGCTCCGCCACAGTACCAAGAATCATCTGCTGAAATCCTATCTGGGACAGTAGGCAACAGAAAAAAATATATAGTTTTTAAGGTAATAATGAAAAGTTCAAAGTTAGCAATGGCTTCAATGGGAGCCGCGCTGCTGGCATCGCTCACCGTCTCGGCGAAAAGCGAGATGAAGAGGGCGTATATGTTCGGCATCGCCGCCTCCTTCAATGACTCCACTGTCTATTTCACCCCCGTGCAGGAGGTGGACTCCGCCTGGTTCGTGAAGAGGAACAAGACTCTGTTCCTGCAGGACCGCAACAACTACTCCTACCAGCTCCGCGACTACTTGGAGCAGCAGGGGGAGAAGGACCGCACCTGCGCCGTATTCTTCGGCACGAGCCACAAGAAGGTGGAGGCGAAGTGGGCGAAAATCCACGACAAGTACACCGCCAAGCCCAAGCTCAAGAAGGCACCGAAGGGAGGCGAGAAACCTGCCTATCAGGTGAAGGTGATTGACAACGGTGAGTTCCTCTTCAAGCCCGTCACACCGACAGAGGAGCAACAGGCTGAGAAGCCTGCCAAGAAGGAGAAGAAGCCCGGCAAGCCCGGAGGAGCTCCTGGCGGACCTGGCGGCGGACCCGGTGGTCCAGGCGGAGGTCCAGGCGGACAGCCACCCATGGGTATGTAATGCACATTGGACTAAGTTTTTGGTTTTTCAGGAAAAGCAAAGGAGCTAAATCCCAAATGCGGGGTTTAGCTCCTTCTCTTTTTCAATATTTCAATATTTCCATATTTCAATTTTTCAATTTTTCCACGAACCAATTGGTAATCTGGCGAAGCAGGTGGTTGCGGGTGTTGCCGCCGGAGATGCCGTGGTTGCGGTTGGTGTAGAGCAGCTCCTTGAAATCCTTGTCTGCCTGGACCAGTGCCTCGGAATACTCGAAGGTGTTCTGTGGATGCACGTTGTCATCGGCGACGCCGTGGCAGATGAGCAGGGCACCGTGCTGCTTGTCGGCACGCTCGATGGGGTTCACCTTGTAGCCGTCCTCGTTCTCCTGGGGCGTGCGCATATAACGCTCGGTGTAAACGGTGTCATAGAAGCGGTAGCAGGTGGGAGGTGCCACAGCCACTCCTGCCTTGAACACGGGGCGGCCCTCACTCATGCTCATGAGCGTGTTGAAACCGCCGTAGCTCCAGCCCCAGATGCCGATGTTGTCCTTGTCCACATAGGGCAGTGTGCCCATGTAGAGGGCGGTCTCCACCTGGTCTTTCGACTCCAGGTCGCCAAGTCTCAGATAGGTGCATTTCTCGAATTCGGCTCCGCGTCCGCCCGTTCCACGGCCGTCCACGCAAGCCACGATGAATCCCTCCTGCGCCAGATAGTAGTCGTAGGCACCGCCTGTGCCCTGGCTGCCCGAGCTCCAGGAGTCGAGTACCTGCTGGTTGCCCGGACCGGAATACTGGAAGAGAATCACGGGGTATTTCTTGTTGGCGTCGAAGTCTACAGGCTTCACCATCCAGCCGTCGAGCTTCACGCCCTCGGAAGTGGTGAAGGAGAAGGTCTCGCGCTTGCCCCAGTTGTATTTCTGCGTCTTCTCCACGAGCTTCTGGTTGTCCTCCAGGGTCTTGATCACCTTGCCCTTGTTGCTGCGTACGGTGTAGACGTAGGGATGGCTGTAGCTGCTCCAGTTGTTGACGAAGTAGCGGTAGTCGCCCGAGAAGTAGGCTGAGTTGGAACCTTCCTGGTCGGTGAGCCGCTCCACCTTGCCGTTCTTGTGTGCCACGTATACCTGTCGGTCATGGGCGTTGAGCATGGCAGCCTGGAAGTATACGTCGCCGGTCTTCTCGTCCATGCCGTAGATGTCGGTCACATCGTAGTTGCCCTTCTCCACCTGACGGAGGAGCTTGCCGTTCATGTCGTAGAGATAGAGGTGCATGAATCCGTCGCGGTCGCTGGGCAGGAGGATGCTCTTCTTGCCCACGATGCTGTTCTCCACCACCTCTTCCTTCACAAACTTGGGTACGCTTTCCTGGATGAGCATCTTGCTCTTGCCGGTGAAGGGATTGACGCTGTAGAGGCGCATGTCGTCCTGGTGGCGGTTCATCGTGTAGACAATGAGACTGTTGGCGTCGGGCGATGTCTTGATGCGCGGATAGTAGCCGTCGGCATCCACGGGCACGTCGAGGGCGATGGTCTTGCCCGTCTTCATGTCATAGCTCCAGAGGCTCACCTTCGAGTTGTCCTGTCCTGCCTTGGGGTATTTGTAGGAGTACTCGCCGGGGTAGTCGGCAAATTCCTTCTTCTCGGGCTCCATGCCCTTGAAGAGCTGCAGGGAGTAGGTCTTCACCTGGCTCTCGTCGAAGCGGATCCAGCCCAGGGCGGTGCCGTCGGCGTTCCATGCGAAGGCGCGGTTGAAGCTGAATTCCTCCTCGTACACCCAGTCGGGGATGCCGTTGATGACCTCGTTGAACTTGCCGTCCTTCGTCACCTGCACCTCCTTCTCGCCGTCTGTGACGAAGAGGTTGTTGTCGCGCACGAAGGCGATGTGGCGCGAGTCAGGCGCCCAGGTAGCCACCTGCTGGTTCTCTCCCTCGGAGAGCTTGCTGAGCTTCTTCCGGGCGATGTCGTAGATAAAATACTCTGCCTTGAAGGAGCGGCGGTACACGGGCGTGCGCTTGGTCATCACCAGCATCTTCTTGCCGTCGGGGCTCATCACATAGCCGTCCACCGACAGGAAGGGAGCCTTGGCTGCATCGGTGTCGAAGAGTACGCTCACCTGCTTGCCGGTCTTGAAGGAATAGCTCACCACCTGCTTGCCGTCCTGGCTGATAGAAGCATAGAGGTCGGTGCCCTCAATGGGATTGATGCCTGTGACATAAGAGGCGGCAAACTCGCCCGTGGCAATCTGCTTCAGGTCGAGTTTCTCCGCTGCATTCATTGACGATACCATCATGATAGTCGCAATAAGAATCGAAAATTTCCTCATTTATTTTATATTGATATAAAAATATTTGTTCAGTCCTTGTGGAGCGCCTCTATGGGCGCATAATTCTCGTCCTCAAGCAGTTCCTTGACTGTGAGCTTGGGATTCTTGCAGACGTAGGCGCTGATGGTCTTGATGTACTTCGACTCGAAGACGTTCTTGCCCATCGCCTTGTTTACCGTCCACATCACCTTGCCCATGTGCAGGTCGCGGTCGAGCTGGGGGCGGTTGTCGAAGTCCTCCATCGGATAGAGGCTCAGCAGGTAGAAGGTGAGGCAGTCGGGCACGATGTACTTGCGCGACATGGTGCTGCGCTGCTGGGCGCTGTAGAAGCGTCTGTAGAGGGGATAATCCGCGCCCATGTACTTGTCGAGCGAGATGCCCACGGAGTGTTCGCCCACGATGATGCTCTGGTCCAGGGCGCCTATCTGGGCATAGAACGCCGGGCGCTGCATGTCGGGGAGCCATTCCTCAAGGCGGCCGAAGGCATCCTTCAGCTGCCGGTTGATGTCGTCCATGTTGGCATACTCCGCCTCGGCGTCGGCGATGAGCGCCTGCAGGGTGGAGTCCTGGTAGAACATCAGGAAGCGGTTGCTGATATTGGGGTCGGTGATGTTGCCCAGCTGGAGCATCTTCTCCATCAGGGTGCGGGTCTCGATGGGATAGTCGGTGTTCATCTGCTGCAGGGCGGAGAAATCGCCCGTGGTGAGATAGCGGCTCTCCAGACGGTCATAGCGCTGCACGGCGTAGGGCATGGCAGTCTCCTCCTCGTTCGACTTGAACTTATATTCGCAAGCCGAACAAAGCAAAAGGATTGCCCCTATGACCATATAATCGAAAAACTTTCTCACTCAGCTACACAACTATCGTTAGTTACGTTTGCAAAAATACCAAAAAAGTTTTTAAAATCCAAGTTTCAAGGCTAAAAATATTTTAAAATCGTCATTTTTAGCTAAAAATTGGCAAAAATCAACGTCATATTTTGAGTGCCTTGAAAGTTTTCTTGCCTTTGGCGTAGTATTGCCAGAGGAGGGAACCGTCGTAGAGGCCCCCGATTTTGCCCTCGACTCGGCTCGCCTGTATCTTGCGACGGTCTTCGTCGAAGTCGGCGCGCCATGCCTTGAAAGCCCTGCGTGCCTTGAGCACAGCCTTGAAGTCGCCCCAGTTGCGCTTCAACAGCAGCATCTCGAAGGCAGCGAGGTGGTCGAGCAGCCAGCGCATTCTCATCACGCCCGGAAGCTCTTCGTCGGAGAGGTTCTTGTAGAGCATCGTCAGGTTGTTGCGGAAGTTGAGGTAGGTCTTCATCGGGTTGCTCTTGGGCAGGGTTCCGCCGCCCACGTGGTAGACCTCGCTCTCGGGGATGCAGTAGATTTTCCTGCCCATCAGCCGGAGCCGCCAGCAGAGGTCTATCTCCTCGTTGTGGGCGAAGAATCTGCCGTCGAGGGCACCTGCCTTCCAATAGTCCTCTGCCCTCACCATCATGCAGGCTCCCGTGGCCCAGAAGATTTCCTGCTGGTAGTCATACTGTCCGTCATCCTGCTCCACGGTGGCGAAGATGCGGCCGCGGCAGAAGGGGTAGCCATACTTGTCGATGAATCCGCCACAGGCTCCGGCATACTCGAAGCGGTCCTTGTCTTGCTCGGCGAGGAGCTTGGGCTGGCAAGCCGCCACCTGGGGATGGGAGTCCATGAACTCGATGAGGGGAGTGAGCCAGTGGTGGCGCACCTCCACGTCGCTGTTGAGCAGCACATAGTAGTCGGCTTCCACTTGCTTCAGGGCACGGTTGTAGCCCTCTGCAAAGCCGAAGTTCTGCTCCAGCACGATGGTCTTCACCTGCGGGAACTGTGTCTCCAGGAGGTGCATGGAGCCGTCGGAGGAGCTGTTGTCAGCCACCCACACCTCTGCGTCCTGCCGCGAGTATTCCACGACTCCCGGCAGATACTTGGCGAGCATCTCGCGCCCGTTCCAGTTCAATATGACGATTGCTACTTTTGACATGACATTTCTTCTTTCAGTTTGTTATTCAAGAGGTTGGTAAAC
The DNA here is from genome assembly GCA_963600595.1 of Subdoligranulum sp. APC924/74. Classification (GTDB taxonomy): domain Bacteria; phylum Bacteroidota; class Bacteroidia; order Bacteroidales; family Bacteroidaceae; genus Prevotella. Next base: position 6,684 of record CAVCCB010000105.1, read on the forward strand.
TCATAGTTCTTCAGTCCCCACCGCGGTGCCACGAGGAGTTCCTTGGGCGACTGGCTTACGAAGCGCTCCAGCACGAGGTCTTTCCTCAAGGCGCGGATATATCTCACGATGACGTCGATGTATTCCTCGACGGTGTAGACGTGGAAGGGATGCTCTTCGTATTCCTTCGCCAGCCGGGTGCCCTTGATGACTTGCATCTGGTGGATCTTCAGGATGTCGAGCGGCAGGGAGGAGATGACGGGTGCCTGGCGGATGCTTTCCTCCGCGTCCTCTCCGGGCAGTCCGATGATGATGTGCCCTCCCGTGAGGATGCCCCGGGCATGGGTGCGTTCCACGGCGGAGCGGCTGCAGGCGAAGTCGTGGCCGCGGTTGATGCGGCGCAGGGTCTCGTCGTTGGCGCTCTCTATGCCGTATTCCACGAGGAGGAAGGTTTGGCGGTTGAGCTGCTCCAGATAGTCGAGCAACTCGTCGCTCACGCAGTCGGGACGGGTGCCGATGACAATGCCCGCCACATCGGGCACTGCCAGTGCCTCCTCATACATTCTCCGCAATTCGTCCACCTCGGCGTATGTATTCGTATAGGCTTGGAAATAAGCCAAGTATCTCATGTCCGGATATTTCCGCGAGAAGAATGCCTTGCCCTCCTCCAGCTGCTCCGTGACCGACTTCCGGCGGTCGCAATAGCTGGGGTTGAACGTGCGGTTGTCGCAGTAAGTGCAGCCGCCCGTGGAGATCTTGCCGTCCCGGTTGGGACAGGAGAACCCCGCATCTATCGAGATCTTCTGCACCCGGAAGGGAAACTGACCGCGAATCCATGTACCGAAATCGTTGTAATACCC
>CAVCCB010000106.1:0-7481 GCA_963600595.1 Subdoligranulum sp. APC924/74
CAGGGTGTTGCCCTGGGCTAGGCGCAGGTTGCCCCTTCAGGGCGCGCTGGACAACGCACTGGACAACGCATTGGACAACGCATTGGACAATCCGCTAACCGGCGCGCTGGACCACCTGCATTAACATGAAAAAAAGGGAGGCAGGTACTCGTGACGAGTGCCTGCCTCCCTTCGGTTTATTTCACTGTTGCTCAATGACGTGAAATCATATCATTTACAGCCTTTTTCAATGGCTGCAACTCATTCTCTATGATCCACCAAATTTGGTCAGCGTCAACCTCAAAATAATGATGAGCTATAATGTCACGCAAACCCTTTACATTTTTCCAGTCTATTTCGGGATGAGTAGGAAGCAGTTCTCCGTTCGTAACCTTATCCAATCCTTTCAGGCTCTCTCCTATGGCAATAAATTGCATGCAAATGGAGTCGAGAATGGCTACTCCCGTGGAAGACATGAGGAAATCATCGCCGCAATGATATGGTTGCGAACGTTCCTCAATATGCTCTATAGACCTGAGAACTCTGCCGAGTATGTCCAAGGCTACATCTTTATCGTATTGCATAGATTCCGTCTCGTTCTATTCTGGACCTGAAAAAGGGATTCATGTTCTTATGAAGGCGAACCACATCTACGGAACAATGGAACAGCCCCTGCAGATAGTCTTTCAAATCAGCCAAGAGGAAAGGATTGGGCGTCTCCGTCTCTACGCAAACATCCAAGTCGCTTTGCTCTGTCTGCTCGTTTCTTGAGACAGAACCAAATATCCGTAAGGTCTTAATCCCGAAATCACGGGTGATCTTGGGACTGTTCTGCTTGATCGTTGCTATATAATCCTGTACTGTTCTCATGATGAATTGCGTCTGTTATTTCTTCATGTAAGGGTCTGTCCCCAATACCGTCTTCGCCAGCCGCTTCGCCTTGTCTCTCAGCTGGTTGATGTCGGCTCCCACTTCGCCGTAGCACAGCACCACGCCCATGCGCCTGCCCACGTGAGCCTCGGGCTTGCCGAAGATGCGGATGCGGGTGTGGTCTTCCTTCAGGGCATCAATGAGGTTGTAGGGCAACGGATCGGTGCTCTCCACGGGCGAGAGGATGACGGCGGAACAGCCGCTGTGCTCCAGGTGGATGCCGGCGATGGGAAGGCCCATCACGGCACGGAAATGAAGCTCGAACTCGCTCAGGTTGGTGGTGTGGCCCAAGGTCACCATGCCCGTGTCGTGGGGACGGGGACTCAGCTCGGAGAAGATGACCTCGCCCTGCTTGCTCAGGAAGAACTCCACGCCCCAGAGACCGGCGCCTGTCAGCGCCCTCGTCACCTCGGCGGCAATGTGCTGCGCCTGCTTCAGCGCCTCCTCGGGCAACTGGAAGGGCTGCCAGCTCTCACGGTAGTCGCCGCCTTTCTGCACGTGGCCGATGGGCGGACAGAAGAGGGTGGGGCCGTCCTTCTGGGTGACGGTGAGGAGGGTGAACTCGGAGTCGAAGTCGATGAACTCCTCGATGATGACCTCCTTCACGTCGCCTCTGCCTTCCTCCATGGCCTCCTTGTATGCCTCCACCAGCTCGTCATCGTTGTGCACGTAGCTCTGGCCGTGGCCGCTGGAGCTCATCAGGGGCTTTACCACGCAGGGGAACCCAATCTCGTCGGCGGCATTCTTGAACTCCTCGAAGGTCTTGGCGTAGAAGTACTTGGCGGTTCTCAAGCCCAGTTCCCTGGCGGCAAGGTCGCGGATGGCGCGGCGGTTCATCGTATAGTTGACGGCACGGGCGGACGGCACCACCTGTATGCCCTCCTTCTCGAAGTCGAAGAGGCGCTCGGTGCGGATAGCCTCTATCTCGGGCACGATGATGTCGGGGCGGTGCTTCTCCACCACTGCCGTGAGTGCCTCTCCGTCGAGCATGGAGAACACCTCGCGCTCGTCGGCCACCTGCATGGCAGGTGCGTTGTCATACTTGTCGCAAGCGATGACATACTGTCCGGCACGCTTTGCGGCGATGGTAAATTCCTTGCCCAGTTCGCCTGAGCCCAATAGCATTATCTTTTTCATATTTTTTTATTTATGGAGTTAAGGAGTTAAAGGAGTTAAAGAAGTTAAGACAATAGTTGAAGCTGCTGATTTTTCTGTCAAAATGATTGGCTACAAGACATTTGTCTTAACTCCTTAACTCCTTTAAATTAAACTTCTTTCTGATGAACTCTGCGATGAACCTCTCCGTCTCCTCCAGTCCGAGGTGGCTGCTGTTGACGCAGAGGTCGTAGCTCTCGCTGTGGCCCCATTTCTTCCCGGTGTAGTAGTTGTAGTAGGAGGCGCGCTCGTCCTCGTGGTTCTCGATGTACTTCCTTGCCGCCTCGGGCATGATGCCCCGGCGCTCGCTCACCGCCCGGATGCGGTCTTTCATGTCGGCGGTGATGAACACGTTCACCACGTTCTCGTACTCGCGCAATACATAGTCGGCGGTTCTGCCCACGAACACGCAGTTGCCCTCGTCGGCCGCCTTCTTGATGGCGTCGCTCTGGAACTTGTAGAGCCCCTCCTGGGAGAAGTCGTTGTGGTAGAAGTTGTTGTCGCTGAGGAAGGGCAGGTGGGTGTGGAAGAGCGACTGGAAGAATCCCTTCTGCTCGTCGTTCTGTTCGAAGAACTTTTCCGAGAACCCGCTCTCCTTTGCGGCGAGGTTCAGCAACTCGCGGTCGTAGCACTTGCAGCCGAAGTCCTCTGCCAGTCTCTCGGCGATGATATGGCCGCCGCTTCCTATCTGGCGGCCCACGTTTATGATGATTTTCTTATTCTCCATCTGCTTGAAGTTTTAGGTTTTCATTATGTAGTCTCTTGAGTTTGTTCATGTACCATACCATGATGACCGCGGCGATGACGCTGGCGGCAAGGTCGGAGACGGGCATGCTGTACCACACTCCCTCGATGCCCCAGAAGAGGGGCAGGATGCCCAGCAGGGGCAGCAGGATGAGCATCTGGCGGGAGAGGGACAGGAAGATGCTGATCTTCACCTTGCCGATGCACTGGAAGAAGTTGGTCACCACCATCTGGAACCCGATGAAGGGGAAGCAGAACATCATCACCCTGATCGCCTTGATGCCCATCTCTATCAGCGTCTTGTCGGTGGTGAACATACGGGCGCAGTAGTAGGGCAGGAACATGGCTATGAGCCAGCCCGCCACCATCAGCCCCGTGGCGGCGATGATGCTGAGGTTGAGCACGCGCATCAGCCGGTCGAGCTTCTGTGCGCCGTAGTTGTAGCCGGCGATGGGCTGCATGCCCTGGTTCACGCCCATCACGAACATGATGAACACCATGGCGATGCCGTTGGCGATGCCGTAGGCACCCACGGAGAGGTCGCCTCCGAAGCGCACCAGCTGGTTGTTCATGAAGATGACGATGACGCAGGCGCACACGTTCATCAGGAAGGGCGAGATGCCGATGGCGATGATGTTCTTCACGAGCTTCTTCCTCAGGCGGTAGATGCCCTTCTTGAAGTGGAGCAGCTCGTCCTTGTTGCTGAAGAGCCTGAACTGCCAGCAGAGGGCGAGGAGCTGGGAGAGGATGGTGGCGACGGCGGCACCCCGTATTCCCCAGCCGAAGCCGAGGATGAAGAGGGCGTCGAGCACCACGTTCATGACCACGGTGAAGATGGTGGCGAACATCGCCTGGCGGGGCTTGCTTGCCGCCCTGAGCAGGGCGTTCATGCCGAAGTACATGTGGCTTATCACGTTGCCCAGCAGGATGATGACCATATACTCGTGGGCGTAGGGGATGGTCTGGGCGCTGGCTCCGAAGAAGCGCAGGATGGGGTCGAGGAAGAGCAGGCATACGATGCTCAGTCCGATACCGATGATGAGGTTGAGGGTGAAGGTGTTGCCCAGGATGTTCTGCGCCGTGGCGTAGTCTTTCTGTCCCAGTTTCACGCTGATGGCTGTGGATGCTCCCACGCCGATGCCTGCTCCGAAGGCGGCGGTGAGGTTCATGAAGGGGAAGGTGATGGCGAGGCCCGAGATGGCGAGTGCCCCCACGCCCTGTCCGATGAAGACGCGGTCCACGATGTTGTAGAGCGAGGATGCGGTCATCGCTATCATGGCGGGCAGGGCATACTGCAGCAGGAGCCTGCCCACGGGCTTGGTGCCCAATTCCAGTGTTGCTTGTCTATTCTCCATTTTTTCTTTTGCTAATTGCTTGCAAAATTACAAAAAAATCTTGATACCTTGTCCCATCGGGCAAAAACTTTAGCTTTTATTTGGCGATTTCACAAGAATAGTGTACTTTTGCATTTTGATAGTCGGAATGTTCCGATTCTGAACCTTCAAAAATTAAAGACCTCGAATGAAGAGATATATACTCTTGATGCTGACGATACTAACCGCGTTCCCCCTGCTGGCGCGCGGCAGCCATGCCCTCGCCACGGAAATGGTTTCCTACCCGGGCGGCAAATGTATGATGTTCCGGCTCTATCTCAAGGATAAGGACCCGGAGCACTCTCCCTATACCCTTTCAGACCCGCAGAAATTCCTCTCGCCACGGGCGTTGAGGAGGCGCGAGAGGCAGGGCATCCGCGTGGATGCCACCGACCTGCCCGTGGCTCCTGCCTACCAGAAAGCCGTGGAGGAGGCGGGCATCGAGGTGGTGGGCAAGAGCAAGTGGAACAACACCCTGCTGGTGCGCGTGCACAGGGAGAAGGAGCTGAAGAAGCTCGCCTCCCTGGACTTCATCACGGCGACGAGGAAGGTCTTTGTGTCGCCCGACTCCATCAGCGAGCGCAAGCGATATAACTTCCGCAATGAGTTCAACAGGTGGGAGGAGAACGGGGACGCTGAGTTCGGCGCCTCGCAGAGCCAGGTGGCGGTGATGAACGGCGACCGGCTCCACCAGAGCGGCTTCCGGGGGAGGGGCATGATGATTGCCGTCTTCGACGGGGGCTTCATGAACGTGGACAAGATTCCCGCCCTGCACCATATCAGGCTGGCGGGGGTCAAGGACTTCGTGGTGCCCCGTTCGCAGAATGTCTTCAAGGAGATGGAGCATGGCACGATGGTGCTTTCCACCATGGCGGTCAACGCCCCACATTATTATATAGGTGTGGCGCCCGAGGCGGAGTATCTGCTGGTGAGGTGCGAGGACGAGCGCACGGAGAGTCTGGCGGAGGAAGACTACTGGGCGGAGGCGGCGGAGTATGCCGACAGCTGTGGCGTGGACGTTATCAACTCCTCCCTGGGCTATCATGACTTCGACGATGCCTCCATGAGCCACAAATACTGTGAGCAGGACGGCGAGACGGCGCTCATCTCCAGGACGGCATCGATGTGTGCCGGCAAGGGCATCGTCTGCGTCAACAGTGCCGGCAATGACGGCATGGGGAGCTGGAAGAAAATCAACTTCCCCGCCGACGCCAGGGACATCCTCACCGTGGGGAGCATCAACGGGCAGGGCAAGAATGCGCCTTTCAGTGCTGTGGGCCCCACTGCCGACGGAAGGATCAAGCCCGACGTGATGGCATACGGCAGTCCCACCTCGGTGGTGACGGGCCGTGGGACGATCATCAACGACAACGGCACCTCCTTCTCGGCTCCGCTGGTGGCAGGGATGGTGGCGTGCCTCTGGCAGGCGTTGCCCGACAAGACCGCCCGAGAGATGGTGGAGCTGGTGAGGCAATCGGGCAACAACCAACGGCATCCCGACAATGTATACGGCTATGGCGTGCCCGACTTCTGGAAAGCCTACCAGGCGGGGAAGAGGGAATTGGTAATTAAGAATTAATAATTAAGAATTAATAATTAGGCTGCGCCGTCATTGTTTGCTCAATAAAACATTTTACATTATAAATTGTACCTTATAAATTAATTCTTAATTCTTAATTATTAATTATTAATTAAATCAAGTGAAGCGTTTGTCATTATATGAACTGAACTCCCTGGTGCGCGATGTCCTGGCGGTGTCGCTGCCCGAGAGCTATTGGGTGGAGGCAGAACTGTCAGAGGCGCGCGAGGGCTATGGCGGACACTGCTATCTGGAACTCATCCAGAAGGACGGGCTCTCCAATACACCCGTGGCAAAGGCGCATGCCGTCTGCTGGAGAACCCGGTGGATGACGGTCAAGCCCAAGTTTGAGCGCGTCACGGGACAGCGCATCCATGCCGGCATGAAGGTATTGCTCAGGGTGCATGCACAGTTTCATGAGAACTACGGCTTCTCGTGGATCGTGGATGACATCGACCCCAACTATACGATGGGCGACATGGCGAGGAAGCGCATGGAGATAGTCAACACGCTGAAGGCGGAAGGAGTGTTCGACCTGCAGAAGGAACTCTCCCTGCCGATGTTCTGCCAGCGCATCGCCGTCATCTCCAGTGCCACGGCGGCAGGATACGGCGACTTCTGCAACCAATTGGAAGACAATCCCTACGGCCTGAGGTTCCATACCCGCCTCTTCCCTGCCGTCATGCAGGGCGAGGGCGTGGAGCAGAGCGTGATAGCCGCCCTCGATGCCATCAACGGCGAATGGGAGCAATGGGACTGCGTGGCAATCATCCGGGGAGGAGGCGCCACGAGCGACATGTCGGGATTCGACACGCTGGCACTGGCGGAGAACGTCGCCAACTTCCCCCTGCCCATCATCACGGGCATCGGGCACGACAGGGACGTGAGCGTGCTCGACATGATTTCCTTCCGCCGTGTGAAGACCCCGACGGCTGCCGCCGCCTTCCTCGTGGACCATCTCTCCGAGACCTATGCCCGGGTGGTGAATGCTCAGGAAACCGTCGTGAACTGCGTGAAGCGGAGGTTGCAGGTGGAGCGGATGAGGCTCGACAAACTCTCTACGAACATCCCCACGCTCTTCTCGCTGGTGAAGACCCGGCAGGGGGCATATCTCGACCGGCTGATGAGCCGCCTGGTGTCAAGGATGCAATGGCGGGTGCAGCAGGCCGACCGTCGCCTCGACTCCCTCTCCCGCAACATCCCGTCTGCCATGGAGCGCAGGATGACGAAGGAGAGCCATCGCCTCCAGCTCCTCTCCCAGCGCATCAAGGCGCAGGACCCCGAGCTGCTGCTGAAAAGGGGATACAGCATCACGCTGAAGGACGGCAAGAGCGTACGCTCGGCGGAGCAGCTGAAGCCCGGCGACATCATCGAGACAAGGCTGGCGGAGGGCATCGTCCGCTCGGAAGTGAAAAAATAATCTTTCAATATTTCAATTTTTCAATATTTAAATTTTTCAATGTTATGATGAACTACGAATTAGCGGTAAAGGAACTCGAACAAATCGTGGGAAGAATGGAAAATGACGAACTCGACATCGACCAGCTCTCCGACCAGTTGAAACGCGCCAAGGAACTGGTGAAGTTCTGCAAGGACAAGCTCACCAAGACCGACGGGGAAATCAAGAAACTCCTGGAGGAGGATTAGCGCGACCCGCACACGGGCTATTAGCGCGCCCTCCCCGAGGGCTGACTGATAACGATAACGATAACAGTTCGATT
>CAVCCB010000107.1:0-7390 GCA_963600595.1 Subdoligranulum sp. APC924/74
TAACACGTATTTAACGCTAAAGGTTGGCTTAAGGGTTCACCCTTCACCGCCTTACAATACAAGCGTTCACCCTCACTAAAAGCTACAGTGCCGGGATACAGGAGAAGACTGGCTCGTAAGTATGATACTTATGAGGTCTAAGTATAATGGTTACGGGGCGTAAGTATAATACTTTTGCCTCATAAGCAAGACACTTAGCATTTATATAGTTTCTATCATTTGGGCGAACCATAACATTTATCGTTGAGAATCGTTCAGTATCGTTGAGGAACGTTGAGAATCGTTGAGTTGGCGCTGCGGAATCCCGTATCTTTGCAACCGAAAAGAATTTAACTTACCCACAAAGCGACAAAAACAATGGAAAAAGTAGCCGTGCCGGGGGTATTGAATGCTTCTATACGAAATCGAGTAGGAAGAAAACTACTTCGTTTTCCTCCTACTCGATTGTATTATCGTGTAAGGACAAGTCTGGAATTACTTGCTCTCAGCCTCTGCCTGCTTGGTCTCGGCAGCGTTGGGGCCATAGTAGTTGTAATAAGCCTGGTAGCGAGTGTAGCCCCAGTTGATCTGAGCCTTCTCGGGGTCAATGCTCTTGCACTGGTCGAGCACGTCTACAGCCTTCTTGAACACGTCCTTGGCAGCCTTGGCATCCTGCATGTTGGCTGCCTTGCTGTTGTAGCAGGCACCGAGGTAATAAAGCACCACCACATTATCCGGCTTCACATTGTGGGCAGCCTCAAGGCACTTGATGGCATTCTCAGCGTCGTTCTTCTGGATGTAGTAAGAACCCTTGTTGGTGAGAGCCACATAGTTGTTGGGGTTCTTGGCGAGGATGCCGTCCAGGAGGGCGAGCTGCTCTTTCTCCATCTTCAGGGAACCGTACATGCCGCTCAGAGCATCGAGGATAGCCTCGTTGCTCTCGTCCTTTGCAAGCTGAGACTTCAGGTTGTCGATGTAAGCCAGCGAGTCAGCCTTGGTCTTCAGTCCATCCTTCATCGCATAGAGCTTGAGGTTAAGGGCATCCTTGGCCTCGCCCTCGCTCTTCATGGCGATGTCGCAATACTTCTCGCAGCGTGCGATGTCCTTGGCCTGGTAAGCGTACTTGGCAGCGAAGAGGGCCACCTGTCCGATGTAGTCCTTCTCGGTCTCCTTCTCCTTGGTCTTGTCAGCGAAGATAGGAGCGTCCTCTGTGTCGAGGAATGCGCCCCAGTACTTCAGCACGTTGGCATCCTGGCTCTTCTGTGCAGCGTCCTGGCCAGCGTTGACGAGCTGGATGCGGGCGCCCCATACGCGGTCCTTGTTGCTGGTGTACTTAGGCTTCACCTTTCCCTTCTCGTTGGGGAGCTGGTCGTACTTGTAGCACTCCAGTGCAGACATCAGTGCGTTGTAAGCGCCATTGTTCATGGCGTCCACGTCCACAGGGTCGTCCTTCTTGGTGAGCTGGTTCATCTGCTGGATAGACTGCTGGTCGTTGAACTCCTTCATGGCGAGGTCTACCAGGCAGTTGTAAGCACTTGCCTTCTCGGCATCATTGGCGAGAGAGCCCAAGCTCTGCTTCACCAATGTCTCTGCCTCGGCGTAAGTCTTGGCCTTCTTGATGGCCTTGAGGGCATCGCTGTCGCCAGCGAAAGCGGATGTGGCACCCAGTACCATCATCGCTGCAATGACAAATTTCTTCATTTCCTATTAATTTAAATTGTTGATAATGTTTATGCTGAATTACTCGTTCTGACCGTCGGTCTCAGTGCCGTCTGCCGCCTCGGGAGCTGCGTCGTCAGCGGGTGCCGGAGCTTCCTCTGTGGAGACAGGAGCGTTGTCCTCCTCTATCTCCTCGCTCTTCTTCGCCCAGGCTGCACGGCTCTCCTCCTCCACCGAAGCCTCTATCTCTGAGCTCATCACCTTGCATACGCTGGCGATGACGTCGTTCTTCTTGGTGAGGTTGATGAGGCGCACGCCCTGTGTGGCACGACCCATCACGCGGCAGTCGGAGACGGCGAGCCGGATCACTATGCCACTCTGGTTGATGATCATGAGGTCGTTGTCGTCTGTCACGTTCTTGATGGCTACAAGACGGCCGGTCTTCTCTGTGATGTTGAGGGTCTTCACGCCCTTGGCTCCACGGTTGGTCACACGGTAGTCCACGACGCTGGAACGCTTGCCGTAGCCCTGTTCGCTCACCACCATGACATTCTCGTTCTCGGGGTCGTTGACCACAATCATACCGATCACGGCATCATCGTCCTCGTCGATGCGCATACCGCGCACACCGGTAGAGGTACGTCCCATGGCACGGATCTGGCTCTCGTCGAAGCGTACGGCACGGCCGTTGCGGTTGGCGATGATCAGTTCGTTGTGTCCGTTGGTCAGGCGAACGTCTACCACCTCGTCGCCCTCGACGATATTGATGGCGTTCACACCGTTGGCACGTGGACGGGAATAAGCCTCAAGGCAGGTCTTCTTCACCGTACCGTTCTTGGTGGCGAAGATGATATAATGTGAGTTGATGAACTCAGCGTCGTTCAGTCCCTTCAGTCGGAGGAATGCGTTCACCTGGTCATCGTTCTCGATATTGAGGAGGTTCTGGATGGCACGTCCCTTGGAATTGCGGTCGCCCTCCGGAATCTCGTAGCACTTGAGCCAGTAGCAGCGCCCCTTCTTGGTGAAGAAGAGCATCGTCTGGTGCATGGTGGCGGGATAGATATACTCGGTGAAGTCCTTGTCACGGGTGCGTGCTCCCTTGGAGCCTACGCCTCCGCGTGCCTGCTCACGGAACTCTGAGAGCGGTGTGCGCTTGATGTAGCCCAAGTGGCTCACGGTGATGACCACGGGGTCGTTGGGATAGAAGTCCTCGGGGTTGAACTCATGGTCGTCGGGCTTGACCATGGTACGGCGCGGGTCTCCATACTTCTCCTTCACCTCGTTCAGTTCGTCCTTCATCACCTTCTTGCAGAGCTCGGGGTCGTTGAGGATCTGGTTGAGGTAGTCGATGGTCTTCATCAGTTCGTCAAACTCATTGTGCAACTGCTCCAGGCGCAGGCCTGTGAGCTGGCTGAGGCGCATGTCGACGATTGCCTTGCTCTGCAGCTCGTCCAGTTCGAAGCGCTTCTCCAGGTTGCGCTGTGCGTCGCTCGGTGTCTTGCTGGCACGGATGATGTGCACCACCTCGTCGATATTGTCGCAGGCGATGATGAGGCCTTCGAGGATGTGGGCACGCTCCTGTGCCTTCTTCAGGTCGAACTGTGTGCGGCGGATGGTCACGTCGTGGCGGTGCTCCACGAAGTACTTCACGCACTCCTTCAGGCTCAAGAGGCGCGGACGGCCAGCCACAAGGGCGATGCAGTTCACGGAGAATGAGCTCTGGAGGGCTGTCATCTTGAAGAGTTTGTTGAGGAGCACATTGGCATTGGCGTCGCGCTTCACGTCCACCACGATGCGCATACCCTGGCGGCCGGACTCGTCATTGACGTTAGCCACGCCGTCCACCTTGCCTTCCTTGGCGAGGTCGGCGATGGCCATCACGAGCTGTTCCTTGTTTACGCCGTAGGGAATCTCCGTCACCACAATCTTGTCGTGGCTCTCACCGCTCTCAATCTCGGCGGTGGCACGCACCACGATGCGTCCGCGTCCTGTCTCGTAGGCGTCCTTCACGCCCTGGATGCCGTAGATGGTGGCACCCGTGGGAAAGTCGGGAGCGGGGATGTACTGCATCAGTCCGTCGGTGTCGATGTCGGGGTTGTCGATATAGGCGCAGCAGCCGTCTATCACCTCGCCCAGGTTGTGGGTGGGGATGTTGGTAGCCATACCCACGGCGATACCGCTACCTCCGTTGACCAGCAGGTTAGGAATCTTGGTAGGCATCACGGACGGCTCCTGGAGGGTGTCGTCGAAGTTGTTCATCATGTCGACGGTCTCCTTGTCGAGGTCGTCCATGATGTGTTCTCCCATCTTGGAGAGCCGGCACTCCGTGTATCGCATGGCAGCAGGTGAGTCACCGTCCACGGAACCGAAGTTACCCTGTCCGTCGATAAGGTTATAGCGCATGTTCCACTCCTGTCCCATGCGCACGAGTGCGCCGTATACGGAACTGTCTCCGTGTGGGTGGTACTTACCGAGCACCTCACCCACTACGCGGGCGCATTTCTTGTAGGGTTTGTCACTCGTGTTGCCAATGCCCAGCATACCGTAGAGGATACGGCGGTGTACGGGCTTGAAGCCGTCACGCACATCAGGAAGGGCACGCGCCACGATCACCGACATGGAATAGTCGATGTACGAGGACTTCATCTCTTCCTCGATGTTGATCTTCATGATTCTGTCATGATCAAATGTCTGATTCTCGTCCATTAATTTTTATATGTTATACGTATTGTTCTTTACTGTCTCCTTTCGGTGCGAAAATCGCCGTAAAGGGCATTTAAATGCGTTCTAAGCGATTTTGGACTTCCAAAAGTCCCGACAAAGATACAACTATTTTTTCATCCCCAAAACATTTGGAGCGAAAAACAGGCATTTATTTAGGATTATTTGGATTTTCGCGCTTCCAAGGGTAAGGTGACAGGGAATCCACAGAGGGGAAAAGGAAGCCGTCGGCAAGATATTGACGGTTACGGGAGAAAAAAATGGCATAAGTTTTGCTATTCTGCAAATAATGTGTAACTTTGCACATAAAATCAAGAAAACAAGAACAAGAGTATGACAAAACCATCATCAGATAAAGCAAGCGAGTTCCTCCGTTTCGAGACGGAGGGAACCCCGGTAGCGAACAGCTACTCACCCGCTGACGAGGACGATTTCGACGACCTTGGCGGTGACGATGACCTCTTCGGCTCTGCCACTCCCCATGCACACAGCCAGCAGAAGAGCCAGGCTCCCGCCACTGCCGGCAGGCGTCCCAAGAACAAGACGCCCTTCCTCGACCAGTTCAGCCACGACCTCACCAAGGCTGCGGCAGAAGGCAAACTGGACCCCGTGGTGGGCAGAGACCGCGAAATCATGCGCGTGGTGGAAATCCTGGGCAGGCGAAAGAAGAACAACCCTATATTAATAGGTGAACCAGGAGTGGGCAAAAGTGCCATCGTGGAAGGTCTGGCACAGCTCATCAGCAGCCAACGGGTGTCTACCACCTTATTTAATAAGCGCGTAGTGGACCTCGATATGACAGCCATCGTGGCAGGCACAAAATACCGCGGGCAGTTTGAGGAGCGAATCAAGGGAGTGATCAACGAGCTGGAGGCAAACCCCGACATCATCATCTTCATCGACGAGATACACACCATCATCGGCGCGGGAGGGGCATCAGGGTCAATGGATGCCGCCAACATTCTGAAACCAGCCCTGGCGAGGGGCACCATACAGTGCATCGGAGCCACCACCCTCGACGAATACCGCAACAGCATCGAGAAGGACGGTGCCCTGGAGCGCCGTTTCCAGAAAGTCATCGTCAACCCCACGACACCCGAAGAGACACTTCAGATACTGCACAACATCAAGGACAGGTATGAGCAGCACCACGCCGTGAGCTACAGTGACGAGGCGCTGGAGGCGTGCGTCAAACTGACAGACCGCTACGTGACAGACCGTTTCTTCCCCGACAAGGCTATCGACGTGCTCGACGAAGTGGGCTCCAGGACGCATATCAGCCACTCCTCGGTGCCACAGCCCATCGTCGACCTGCAGATGCGTATCGAGGAGACCAAGGAGAAGAAACAGCTGGCCGTGGGCAGCCAGAACTTCGAGCTGGCGGCAAGCTACCGCGACCTGCAGATGCAGATGGAAGACGAGCTGGAGAATATGCGCAAGGAGTGGGAGAACTCCGGCGACGAGCGGCGCATTCCCGTAGACGCCTCATACGTTGCCGAAGTGGTCAGTGCGATGACGGACATCCCCATGCAGCGCATGGCGCAGGCAGAGGGCGAACGCCTGAGGAACATGAGACAAGTACTGAAGGACAACATTATCGCACAGGACCGCGCCATTGAAAAAATCGTGAAGGCTATCCAGCGCAACCGCATCGGACTGAAAGCCCCCAACCACCCCATCGGCGCCTTCATGTTCCTGGGTCCAACGGGTGTAGGCAAGACCTATCTCGCCAAGAAACTGGCAGAAGAGATGTTCGGCTCTGCCGATGCCCTGATACGTGTTGACATGAGCGAATACTCCGAGGGCTTCAACACCTCACGGCTTGTGGGAGCCCCTCCGGGATATGTGGGCTACCAGGAAGGCGGACAGCTGACTGAAAAGGTGCGCCGCAAACCCTACTCCATCGTACTGCTCGACGAGATAGAGAAAGCCAACGGCAAAATCTTCAACCTCCTGCTGCAAGTGCTTGACGAAGGAAGGCTCACCGACGGCAACGGACGCCTCATCGACTTCCGCAACACCATCATCATCATGACCTCCAACGCAGGTACCCGCCAGCTGAAGGAATTCAGCCACGGTGTGGGTTTCAACGCCGGAGGCTTGCGCAAGAACATCTTGGACGAGAAGGACAAGGAATATGCACGCGGCATCATCCAGAAGAGCCTTAGCAAACAGTTCGCCCCCGAGTTTCTGAACCGCCTCGACGAAATCATCACCTTCGACCAGCTCGACCTGGAAGCCATCAAGAAGATTATCGACCTTGAGCTGAAGGGGCTCTTCAAGAGGGTGAACGACCAGGGGTACGGCATCCAGATATCCGACAAGGCAAAGGAGTTCGTCGCCACCAAGGGCTACGACATACAGTATGGCGCACGTCCCTTGAAGCGAGCCATCCAGACCTACATAGAGGACGGAGTCTGCGAGCTGCTGGTCAGCGGCAAGCTGGAAAAGGGAGCCACCATCACCATCGGGAAATGCCCGAACAAGGACGAGCTGACGTTCAAATAGGCAGGCAGAGGGCTCTCCTTATAGTTAAAACTATTTAAAAAGCAAAAATAATGGCATTTACAGGGGTGCTATTTCACAAATAATTTGTACTTTTGCACCCCGAAAAGCCATATTGGGCAATCATTACAGAAAAAGTTTAGTTCGTTGGGGCTCGAACAAGTGCTGGCACAATGCCGGACGCCTCGCGGAAAAACCCGTTTATAATAATAAATTAATGTACGCAATCGTAGAAATTAACGGTCAGCAGTTCAAGGCAGAGGAGGGCAAGAAGCTCTTCGTTCATCACATCAAGGATGTAGAGGCCGGCAAGACTGTTGAGTTCGACAAGGTGTTGCTCGTTGACAAAGACGGCGCCATCACTGTCGGTGCACCTACTGTAGAGGGTGCGAAAGTAGTAGTAGAAGTAGTGAACCCACTCGTAAAGGGTGACAAGGTAATCGTCTTCAAGATGAAGCGCCGCAAGGACTATCGCAAGAAGAACGGTCACCGCGCACAGTTCACTGAGGTATCAATCAAATCTGTA
>CAVCCB010000108.1:0-7390 GCA_963600595.1 Subdoligranulum sp. APC924/74
AGGGTGTTGCCCTGGGCTAGGCGCAGGTTGCCCCTTCAGGGCGCGCTAATCAATGAGCTGGACACATGCCCCTTCTGGGTGCGCTGGACAATGCTGCCCATTTTTTTACCTTTTTACCTTTTTACTTTTTTACCTTTACAAGCAATGTGCTGACCACAAACTATCGGGGAATGCAGGAAATCGTACCAAGTTATTTTTTAACTGTTACATAAAGGATAATTTGTATCATCCGGGAGAAATCTTCACGGAATTGTAACCGGATGTAACACGTATTGCAAAATAAATGTCGTAACTTTGCCACCGAAATACAAAGTTATGATGATATGGACGAAAAGAATATCAAAATCTTAGTGGTGGATGACGAGCAGGACCTCTGCGAGATCCTCAAGTTTAACCTGGAGACGGAAGGCTATCTGGTGGATACCGCCAACTCCGCCGAGGAGGCGCTGGAGACGGATATTGCCTCTTACAGGCTGCTTCTGCTCGATGTGATGATGGGGGGCATGAGCGGTTTCCAGATGGCGAAGGTGCTGAAGGAGAAGCCCACTACTGCCGGCATTCCCATCGTGTTCCTCACGGCTCGCGATACGGAGAACGACACCGTGACGGGATTCAACCTGGGTGCCGACGACTATATCTCCAAACCCTTCTCCATCCGTGAGGTGCTGGTGCGTGTGCGTGCCGTACTTCGGAGAACCATGGACAAGCATGGCAACACTGCGGAGCCTACGGTAATCAGCTACCAGGGACTCTTGCTCAACCTCGACAAGAAGACCGTCAGCATCGACGGCGATGACGTGCCTTTCACCAAGACGGAGTTTGAGCTGCTCCGACTCCTCTTGCAGGAACGCGGCAAGGTGTTCTCACGCCAGGAACTCATCGACCGTATCTGGCCCAAGGACGTGCTGGTGCTCGACCGCACGGTGGATGTCAACATCACCCGTATGAGGAAGAAGATAGGCAGGTTTGCCAAGTGCATCGTCACCCGGCTGGGCTTCGGCTATTATTTCGATGCGTAATCTTATAAGGTGAAATCAGTATGCAGAAGATAAGAAAGTCCAAATCCAAGGTAGGCAGACAACTCTATTTCATGGTGCTGGCGGTGTTCCTCGTGTTCGCCGTCAGTTTCATCGTTTTCCAGCAAACCCGTGAGAAACAATACAAGATCAGTTCGCTCACGATGAAACTTGAGGGCTACAACGCCCTGGTGGAACAAGCCTTGTCTTCGGGTAAGGACGTGGACAGCTTCGTGAGCAACCACCATTACAAGGACTGGCGCGTCACCTTGGTGCGCCCCGACGGCAAGGTGGTGTACGACAATATGCGCAAGGACTACGACCGCTTCGCCAACCACGCCAAGCGCGAGGAAATCGTGCAGGCGTTGAGAAAGGGACAAGGTTCCAGCGTGGACCGTATGTCGAAGACGATGAACCAGGACTATTTCTATGTGGCTTCCTACTATCCCGAGGACAGCATCATCATCCGCAGTGCCTTGCCCTATAACAATGACCTCTCGAAATCCTTGCAGGCAGACCAACACTACATCTGGTTTGCCGTCATTGCCGTCATCCTCCTCACGCTGGTGCTCTGGCGATTTATCTCCCGACTGGGACAGAACATCACCAAGCTCCGCATCTTTGCCTACAAGGCAGACCATGGCGAGAGCCTGGAGATAGAGGACCTGGCTAACTTCCCCAACGACGAGTTGGGCGAGATTGCCGAGCGCATCATCAAGATGTACAAGCGCATCCAGGCGACCCGCAAGGAGCAGGACATTCTGAAACGACAGCTCACCCAGAACATCGCACACGAACTGAAGACTCCCGTGGCAAGCATCCAGGGCTATCTGGAAACCGTTATCGACAACCCTCATATCAACGAGGAGACCAAGGATCAGTTCCTCCATCGCTGCTATGCCCAGAGCGAACGGCTCACGTCACTGCTCCGTGACATCTCCACCCTGAACAGGCTTGACGACGGTTCCGACATGATCGACTTCGAGGCGGTGGACATCACGCTGATGGTTGCCGACATCATGAAGGAGACGGCACTGCAGCGACAGGAAAACCAGATGACGATGCAGAACCTCCTGCCCGAACATATCGTGGTGAAGGGCAACCGCAGTCTGCTCTACAGTGTCTTCCGCAACCTCACCGACAACGCCATTGCCTATGCCGGCGCGGGCACCACCATCACCCTGGAGGGAAAGGAGCAGGGCAACAAGTGGCATTTCATCTTCCGTGACAACGGACAGGGCGTGCCACAGGAGCACCTTGCCCGCCTCTTCGAGCGTTTCTACCGTGTGGACAAGGGCAGGAGCAGGAAGATGGGCGGTACGGGACTCGGTCTCGCCATCGTGAAGAACGCCGTACTGCTGCATGGCGGTACCATCCGGGTCAATAATCTGCCCGAAGGCGGACTGAAATTCGAATTTACTATCAGGAAATAGTCTTTTTCTCAAAAAAAGCAGTATCTTTGCACTCGCTTTATAATCATATAGAAAAAGACGATGAATCAATTTACGAAAATCATAGCGGCTTCCTTGTCTCTCAGCGAGAAAGCCGTTGAGAATACGCTGCAACTGCTGGAGGAGGGCTGCACCATCCCTTTCATCTCCCGCTACCGCAAGGAGAAGACGGGCAACCTCGACGAGGTGAAGATCGAGCAGATTGCCCAAGCCCATGACAAGTTGAAGGAACTCGCCAAGCGCAAGGAGACGGTCCTCAAAACCATTGACGAGCAGGGCAAGATGACCGATGCACTGCGCCAGCGCATCGAGGATTGTTGGGATGCCACGGAGCTGGAGGACATCTATCTGCCCTTCAAGCCCAAGCGCCGTACCCGTGCCCAGATAGCCCGTGAACAGGGGCTGGAACCTTTGGCGCAGCTCCTGCTTCTTCAGCGGGAGCGCAACCCCGAGCAGGCGGCACGCCGTTTCCTGGGCGATAAGGTGAAGGACGCTGAGGCTGCCTTGGCGGGTGCCAAGGACATCATTGCCGAGACCGTGAGCGAGAGCGAGCAGAGTCGCAATGCCATCCGTGGGGAGTTCCGCCGCGGTGCCGTCATCACCTCCAAGGTGGTGAAGACGAAGAAAGACACGGAAGAGGCACAGCGTTTTTCCGATTACTTTGATTTCTCCGAACCTTTGAGACGATGCACCTCTCACCGTCTTCTGGCGATGCGCCGTGGTGAGGCTGCCGGTATCCTGAGGGTCAGTATCTCCGCCGACGATGAGGTTTGCACCGACAAACTCAAGCGACACTATGTGCATGGGTCGGGAGCTTGCCAGACCCTGGTGGCTGAGGCTGTAGACGATGCCTTCAAGCGTCTCTTGAAGCCCAGCATAGAGACCGAGTTTGCCGCATTGAGCAAGCAGAAGGCTGACGAGGAAGCCATTCTTGTATTTGCCGACAACCTGCGCCAGCTCCTCTTGGCTGCCCCTTTGGGCCAGAAACGCGTGATGGCGGTGGATCCCGGCTTTGCCAACGGCTGCAAGACGGCGTGTCTGGATGCGCAGGGCAACCTGATTCACCATGAGATAGTCTTCCCCCATCCGCCCCGTAACCGTCAGGCGGAGGCTACTGCTGCCATCCTGCGTATGGTGAAGCAATACCAGGTGGAAGCGATGGCTGTGGGCAACGGTACGGCGAGTCGTGAGACGGGCGACTGGCTGCACTCCATTTCCTTCCCCCATCCCGTGGATATCTATGTGGTGAGCGAGGACGGGGCTTCCATCTATTCGGCTTCGAAGATTGCCCGTGAGGAGTTCCCCGACGAGGATGTGACGGTGCGTGGGGCTGTCTCCATCGGAAGACGCCTGATGGATCCGTTGGCGGAGTTGGTGAAGATTGACCCGAAGAGCATCGGCGTGGGACAGTACCAGCACGATGTGGACCAGGGACAGTTGAAGAAGAGCCTCGACGCGGTGGTGATGAGTTGCGTGAACTCTGTGGGTGTGAACCTCAACACGGCTTCGCAGCATTTGTTGACTTATGTGAGCGGGCTGGGGCCCACGTTGGCGAAGAACATTGTGGAGTACCGTCGTGAGAACGGTGCCTTTGCCTCCCGTGCGCAGTTGAAGAAGGTGCCGCGCCTCGGTCCTTCGGCTTTCGAACAGTGTGCCGGCTTCCTCCGCATCCCCGGTGCCAAGAACCCGTTGGACAACAGTGCCGTGCATCCCGAACGTTATGCCTTGGTGGAGACCATGGCGAAAGACCAGGGGGTGACGGTGAGGCAGTTGGTGGAAGACAAGGCGCTGCAGAAGAAGGTGGACATCAGGCGATATGTGTCTGCCGAGGTGGGAATGCCTACCTTGACCGACATCATGGCGGAGCTTGACAAGCCCGGTCTCGACCCTCGTGGCGAGGTGGAGAAGTTTGAGTTCGACGCCAGCATCAAGACGATGGAAGACCTTCAGGTGGGTATGGTGGTGCCGGGCATCGTGACCAACATCACCAAGTTTGGCGCCTTCGTGGACATCGGTGTCCATCAGGACGGTCTCGTCCATGTCTCCCAGATGGCAAACCGCTACGTCAGTGACCCGTCGGAGGTGGTGAAGCTCCATGAGCATGTCATGGTGCGTGTCACCGAAGTGGACCTGAAGCGCAAGCGCATCGCCTTGTCAATGAAAAACTTATCGTAAAAGAGCGTGTTATGGACAACAACGGAATCAATAAGGACGGAATAGAGGCAACCTATTGCTTCTTTCACCAGAAACTGCGGGTCTACGAGTATTCCAACAATCCCGACCAGCGCGATGACATAGAGTATGCCATCGCCCAGTATGTCGACGGCATGAACCCTGCCCTCTACCGCCTTTTGGCGGAGGGTAGGGCAGACTACCTCCTCGACCACACCCGTTTCGAGCAAGACATGAAAAATGCCCTCCAGTGTCTGGAGGGCATGATGTAAGGGGTGGGTTTACCAACCGCCTGAGTCGGGGTTTTCGTCGTCCTTTTCCGTAACGTTGGGATTGCTACCGGCAAGGATGGGCTGGTTGAGTTCCAACTCGCAGACTTCCATGGTGGGCTGTGTGTAAGTTCTCTTCTTCATATTTTTTTCTTTTATTTGTTGATAATCAGTTTATTTCCCTTAATGGTGTAGTTGCCGTTGAGGATGTCGTCGGCTACACCACCCGTTGTGATGCTGAGACTTTGCAGGGTGGGGCTGGTGGAGGTGGTAGCCTTGTAGATATAGGCACGGAAAGGACTCACCTGCGTGTCTTGTGCAAAGCTGCCGTCTGGGGTGAAGGTCCTGTAGTTCTCCTTGTCAAGGTCTTCCTTCTTGCTGAAGGTGCCGCAGAACCTAACGTCGATGTCGTCGTTGCTCTCCATGACGCTGGAGCTGCCATCGTAGTTGTATACCTCAATCTTTGTCTCCATATTTGCCTTCAGGTCATCGGCATAGGTGGAGGTGATATAGGTGCGGCTATAGTTCTTCAGTGCAATCGTATTGCCGCTCAACTTAGCCATGAAGGGCTGGCCGGCGGGGAGAATGGCGGTCTTGCTCGACTTCTTCATCATGAGCGTCAACATCTTCGTAGTGGGGTTATACAGGGCGATATCCTTGGGAATATACACTGCCGAGAAGCAGTCTGCGTCCGCCAGGTTGATGCTGAAAGGCAGGCAAATGGTCACATACTTGCCCTCTGCAAATTTCTCGTTGGTGCGGGAATAAGTGAGCTTCCCAGCCTCGTAGGTGCCTTCGGGGATAGTGCTTTCGGTATCGGTGAGGGATGCCTTCGGCTCGTCGGGGGTGGGAGATTCTCCTGAAACTTTTATGTTGGCAAATTTTCCCCACTGTGTATCCTTTCTGTAAGTCTCTATGGAACCTTCTGGGACATAGAGGGTACAATTGTCATAGATGTCATCGGAAATGGCGTTATATTCGAGGGTTGGAGGTATTGAGGAGCAAACGGTCAGAGCCTTTAGATTGGGACAATTGTTGAAAGCTCCTTCACGGATGACCGTAACTCCTGCGCCGAGATTGACGTTTTGAAGCTTGGTACAGCCATTAAAAGTATTCATACCAATAGTTGTTACTTTTGAGGGTATATTTATACTAGTTAAACTTGTACATAGATAAAAGATGTCGCTTTTGTAACCATCTCCCATCTTTGTTAAGGACTCTGGTAGTATAATTGACTTTAAAGCTGTGCATCCAGCAAATGCGCTGTGTCCAATTTCTTCCAACCTTTCGGGAAGTTGTATAGTTTGAAGTTTAGGGCATTTTTCAAAGGCAGCATAAGGAATTGATGTGATATTTGATGAACATTTTATTCGTTCAAGTTCTTTGCACCCATAGAAGATTTTTTCTGCTATGTAGACAACAGAGTTGGGAATATCTATTTCTTTGATAGATGCTCCTGAAAGTTCTCCTAATGTTATTATTGTGTTTGGAAGAGAGATACTTGTGATTTTTTCATTAGAAGTCCTATACACATTCCCTAATTTATTGACAGTATATACTTCATTTTTGTAAGTAATACTTGCAGGAATCACTACATTTGTTGCGTTCTCGTCTTTTACATAGTTAATCGTTGCCGTTTTCGTCTCTTTATACACATCAACGTTATAAAGCCTATCGTCTGTATAGCAGTCTGTATAGCAATTGGTGATCTCGTCCTTCGCCAAAGTATGTGTAAGTTCTTCCGCTTGCTGGCAAGACACGGTGGTGCCGAGCGTCAAAGCAAGAAAGCACATGTATAAGTAATGTTTCATGATGGTCAAGGGAGGTCTTATATGCTCATTCCTCCATCGGCTTTAGAAAATAAAAAAGGCGGAACCGTCCATGGCTTGCTTCAAATCCCGGTTACCGCCAAGTGACCGACTACAATGCAAGCACAGAACGGCTCACGCCATGATAGCGTGAACCTTTCATCTGCTTGTTCTCATTGTAGTTGAATATTGGCGGTATTCGGATTCGAGAGAACAAGAGCTAAAGCTCAATATTTTCGATAAGTCTCAGAACGGAAACGCTTGATGAATATAGGAGGTATGATAACCTCTATTCTTGGTTTCAGTTAGGAAGGTGATTCTGGGATCCCCCATCCCATAGCGTTTCATTCTCAATATTTATTTCTGTTTCTTATTTATTCCGTTTAAAGGGTTTGACATTCCGTGAATTAATGGGAAGGGAGTCGGCTTGTCGCCAGTCTTCCATCCTCCGTGATGCAAAAATAAGGAAAAATATCCATACCAAGAAATATTTCAAAAGAAAAATGCAGAAATACCCCCAAAAACGCATATGGCAAGGTAAAAAACTGGGTATCGTAACGCTTTTGCCCCTTCAGGGCGTTTGTGGACACGTCCCGCCGAAACCCAGGGTGATGCCCTGGGCTAGGCGCAGGTTGCCCCTTCAGGGCGCGCTGGACATGGCGCATCGGTTGGCG
>CAVCCB010000109.1:0-7208 GCA_963600595.1 Subdoligranulum sp. APC924/74
AACTTCCCAAGCTCTCGCAGAGAGCGATAACTTCACTTAACTCCCCTTAACTTCCCTTCTTTCGGAACTTCCGAAAGTTGAATTACTTTTTTACCTTTTTACTTTTTAATTGTTCGAGTATTCCTTGTAGAGTTCCTCTTGGCTGCGGAAGGTGTCGCCCTCCACGAAGCCGTTGGTGCCCTTGCCGTCCACCACGCGTCCGTTCATCGTGTCCCTCATGCCGTAGGAGACGGTGCGCATCAGGTCTGCCTGCATCTCCGCGTCATAGACGGGGGCGAGCACCTCGATGCGGCTCAGCAGGTTGCGGGGCATCCAGTCGGCGGAGCCGATAAAGTACTTGGGCTTGCCTCCGTTGGCGAAGATGAGGATGCGGCTGTGCTCCAGGTAGCGGTCGATGATGCCCACGCAATGGATGTTGTCGCTGAGCTTCGGGATGCCCGGCACGAGGGAGCAGTTGCCGCGGATTACGATGTCCACCTTCACGCCCGCCTTCGATGCCTGGTAGAGCTTCGCCACCATGTCGGTGTCGGTAATGTGGTTGATTTTCATCTTCACCCACGCCTCCTTGCCCTCGTGGGCGTTCTTGATCTCGGTGTCGAGCAGTCGCAGGATGCGGCTCTTCATGGAGTTGGGGGAGACGAGCAGCTCGTTGAAGCGGAGCTGGGTGAAGGGGCGGTCGATGAACTCGAAGACCTTCGCCACCTCGTTCACCACCTTCGGGCGGGCGGTCATCATGAGGTAGTCGGTGTAGATCTTGGCGTTGCCCTCATGGAAGTTGCCGGTGCCCACGCAGGCGATGTTGCCCTTCTTCGACTCGATGTAGAGCAGCTTGGAGTGGATTTTCAGGCCTTCCACGCCGAAGATGACGTTGACACCCTCTTCCTGCATACGCTTGCTCCACTTGATGTTGCTCTCCTCGTCGAAGCGCGCCAGCAGCTCCACCACGGCGGTCACCTTCTTGCCGTTGCGGGCGGCGGTGATGAGCGCCTTCACCACTTTCGAGTCCTTCGCCAGACGGTAGAGCGTGGTCTTGATGCTCTTTACCTCGGGGCGCAGGGCAGCCTCGCGCAGCACCCGGATGTAGCCGTTGAAGCTGTGGTAGGGCACGTGGATGAAGCGGTCTTTCTCCCTGATCTGCGCCAGGATGCTCTCGTTGGAGAGGAACTCAGGCTTCATCACGGGCGCCCATTTCTCGTATTTCAGTTCCTTGTGCCCGCAGTCGGGGAACGACATCAGGTCCTTGTGGTTCTGGTATCTGCCTCCGGCGAGCGATGCGTCCAGTTCCTTGGTGTTCAGGCGGTCGCGTATCTTGCGCTGCATCTCCTTGGGCATCTCGTGGTCGTAGATGATGCGCACCGCCTCGCCCTTCTTGCGGCTGTTCACGCCCAGGGCAATCTTCTCCATGGTGCCGAAGTCAGCGTCGTTGTCCATCTCCATCTCCGCGTTCTTGGTGAACTTGAAGCTGTAGGCCCTGTACTTGCTCTCCTTGAATCCGATGAACACCAGCGGCAGGCAGAAGCGCACCACGTCATCGAGGTACATGATATTGTCGAAGCCCTCGCTCGAAGGTATCTTCACCCAGCGTCCGTAGATGCGGTCGGGCACCTTCACCACGGCGTAGCGTTTCTTGTCGCCCTCGTTCTTCTCCACGCAGAGGTAGATGCGGTTGTCCTCCAGGGTGGAGAGGTCGTCTATCTCGGAGAGCCAGATGGGCAGCACGGAGCCGTTGAGCTTGTCGTAGAAGAACTGGGTGAGGTATTCCTTCTGCTCGTCGTTGAGCTTGTCTTCGGTGAGCAGGCGCACCTTATGCAGCTCCAGTTCCCGGAACACCCTCTCCACCGCCTCGGTGTATTCCTTGGAGTAGGCCTCGTTGAGCTTGTTGATGGTCTTGAGTGATTTCTTGATCTGCTGCTCCGCCTCCTTGTCGAGTTTGCCGTCCTGCATCCTGGTGAGGGAGGCTACGCGCACGCGGAAGAACTCGTCGAGGTTGTTGGAGTAGATGCCGAGGAAGGAGAGCCTTTCGAGCAGCGGCACGTATTCTTTCTCCGCCTCCTGGAGGATGCGGTGGTTGAAGTACATCCAGCTCACGTCTCTTTCCACGTATGCTTTTTTCATCATTTCGTCCTTGTTCATAGTCGGGTATCTTTTTATTTATATGGTGAAGCCGGGGCGTTGCATCATAGGCTTACCCCGGCGTATTTTTTCTCTTGCTCTTCCGTCAGCTTATTTCTTGGAGTCCTTCTTCTTGGAATCTTCCTTCTTGGAGTCTTCCTTCTTCTTGGAGGTTTCCTCCTTTTTCTTTGAAGGTTCTTCTGCCTTCTTGGAAGGCTCTTCGGCGGTCTTCTTTCCGGACTTCTCGGTGATGAGATACTCGGTAATGCCGTCGATGTAGTGCAGCTCCTTCCTGAAGGACTTCAGTGCGCCTGCGGGAACGACGATGTCGTGCAGCTGGTCGCAGTCGTCGAAGGTGTGGCGGCTCAGCTTCTTGGGCACTCCGGAGAAGGTTACCTTCTTCAGCTTGTCGCACTCGGCAAAGGCGTAGCCCTTCACCTCCTTCACGCCCTCGGGCAGGTAGACATTGTCAAGCTCGTCGCAGTCGTAGAAGGCATCGTGCTCTATCTCCCTGACGGTGGACGGGATGATTACATTCTTGAGCTGCTTCTTGCCGCGGAATGCCATCTCTCCGATCACCTCCACGCCCTCGGGCACGGTGAAGCTCTCTGCGCTGCTCATGCAGTAGACGAGCCGCTTCCTGTCGGTGGTGTACACGGCGTCGCCGTCGTAGTCGAAGTCCTCGCTGTCAATCTTCTGCAGTGCGAGGTTCAGCACGAGGCTCCCGAACTTGTCATCCTTCTTGCCTTCTTTCTTGGAGTTCTTCTTCTTGAGGATCTCCAGGATAGCCTTCTTGTTCTCTTTCATCGTAGATATTCTTTTAAAAATGTTCTGTTTGTTTTCGGCTGCAAAGGTACGACGATATTTCGAAAGCGAAGGTGTAAAGGCAGTTACATTTCTGTTAAGAAGATGTTACGGAGGGGTTACCTCTCCATATTTGAATATTTGAACATTTCCATATTTCCGGTATTCCGCCGCAAATATACGCTTTTTTCCGATAACTTCCAAACTTTTTAAAGGTAAAAAGGCCATTTAAAGGTAAAAAGGTAAAAAAGTAAAAAGGTCTTTTAAAGGCAAAAAATGGGTATTGCCCATCGTATTGCCCAGTGCGCGGGCGGAAATCTTCACGGCATTGTAACACGCGTGTCGCACCATAGCAACATCGCTGCCGTACCTTTGCAGCCGAATTGAAATCAACGTTATAAATATCAGACAATGAGAAAGAGAATGATGACCGCAGCACTGCTCTCCATGACAGTGGCGGCGGCAATGGCACAGGCAAGCGAGGGCGAGACCTTCGACAAAAGAGTGAAGATCGGCGGAACCCTGCGCTCCAAGTTCGAGTACCAGACCGAGGAGGGAGAGGGACGCTTCGAGGTGCGCACCGCGCGCATCAACGTGGCGGGAAAGGTGGCTCCGGCTGTGAGCTACAAGGCGGAGATCGACCTCTGCGACGAAGGCAAGATCAAGATGCTCGACGCCTACACGCGCATCACACCCTGGAAGACCCTCCAGTTTACCATCGGACAGGAACGGGTGCCCTTCACCATCGACGCCCACCGCTCCCCCCACCAGCAGTACTTCGCCAACCGCTCCTTCATCGCCAAGCAGGTGGGCAACGTGCGTGACGTGGGAGCCGAAATCGGCTACACCTGGAACGTGGGCTTCCCCATCGTCCTCAACGCCGGCGTCTTCAACGGCTCGGGACTCACCGACCAGAAGGACTTCTGGACCAAGGGCATCAACTACTCTGCCAAGCTACAGCTGCTCATGCCCAACGTGAACCTGGTGCTCAGCACGCAGAAGGTAAAGCCCTCCGACGTGACCGTCAACATGTATGACGCAGGCGTCACCTTCCACCGCGGCGGCTTCATCGCCGAGGCAGAATACCTCTACAAGCACTACAGCAAGAATGCCTTCCACGACGTCCACGCCCTCGATGCCTTCGTGAGCTACGA
This sequence comes from Subdoligranulum sp. APC924/74, assembly GCA_963600595.1. Classification (GTDB taxonomy): domain Bacteria; phylum Bacteroidota; class Bacteroidia; order Bacteroidales; family Bacteroidaceae; genus Prevotella. The sequence continues at coordinate 4,071 of CAVCCB010000109.1, forward strand.
CATCCCCACACGCGGCAGGAAGGCACTCGTCAGGAAGGTGTCTCCCCTGGCACGCTACGACTTCATGAGCGACCACAGCGACGGCACCCGCTACAATGCCACCGACAACGACCCCGGCTCTCTGAAAATCAACGACTACAAGCGCCACCGCGCCACCGCAGGCGTGACACTGAGCCTCGCCAAGCCCTTCGTCTCCGACATCCGCATCAACTACGAGAAATACTTCTATCGCAGCGGAGCCGTGGCAAAGACATCCGAGAAGGACAAGGTGGTGGTGGAGTTCGTCACCAAGTTCTGACGCTTTCTAATCAGAGTTAGGGGGCAGCACCCTAACATTTGTTAGGCATTTTCCTTGGATAATCCAACGAAAATGCCTACCTTTGCACCCATGATTTATCCAGACAATTTCGAAAGCAAGATAGGATTCACCGAAATCCGCAAGATGCTGAGGGAAAGATGCCTCTCACCACTGGGCAAGGAACAGGTGGAGAAGATGGCATTCAGCAGCCAGGCGGAGGAGGTGAACGAGTGGCTCATGCAGGTGCGTGAGTTCCGCAGACTCATGGAGGAGGTGGAGGACTTCCCCCTGCAATATTTCTATGACGTGAGGGAGAGCATCGTGCGCATCCGCGTGGAGAACACCCACCTGGAGGAGGACGAGCTCTTCGACCTCCGCCGCTCCCTCGCCACCATCGCCGGCATCGTGAAGATACTCAACCACAGCGACGACGATGACCAGCCCGAGGACGGATGGCGCAGGGAGAAGAAATATCCCTACCCGGCGCTCCACCGGCTCTCCCAGGACGTGATGACCTTCCCCCAGCTCATCCAGCGCATCGACCAGATACTCGACAAGTTCGGCAAGATACGCGACAACGCCACGCCCGAACTGCTCCAGATACGCCGCGAGCTGGCAAAGACAGAGAGCGGAATCTCCCGAACCCTCTACGCCATCCTGCGCTCGGCACAGAGCGAGGGCGTGGTGGAGAAGGACGTGACTCCCGCCCTCAGGGACGGCCGCCTCGTCATTCCCGTCAATCCCATGCTGAAGAAGAAAATCAGCGGCATCGTGCACGACGAGAGCGCCACCGGCAAGACCGTCTTCATCGAACCCACCGAGGTGGTGGAGGCAAACAACCGCGTCCGCGAACTGGAGGGCGAGGAGCGCAAGGAAATCATCCGCATCCTCACCGATTTCACCAACAAGGTGCGTCCCCACGCCAAGGAAATCCTCGACTCCTACCGCTTCCTCGCCAAGATAGACCTGGTGCAGGCGAAACAGAAGCTCGCCGACACCTTCCGTGCCATCGAACCCGACGTGGAAGACCATCCCCACATCGACTGGATCGGAGCCTCCCACCCGCTGCTCCAGCTCTCCCTTCAGAAGAAGCAGGAGAAGGTGGTGCCCCTCGACATTACCCTCACCCGGGAGAAACGCATCCTCATCATCTCCGGTCCCAACGCCGGAGGCAAGTCGGTCTGCCTCAAGACAGTGGGGCTCCTGCAGTACATGCTGCAATGCGGACTGAGCGTGCCCATGAGCGAACGCTCCAAGACGGGCGTGTTCAAGGACATCATGATAGACATCGGCGACGAGCAGAGCCTGGAGAACGACCTCTCCACCTACTCCTCCCACCTGCTGAACATGAAGAACATGATGAGGCAGGCAAGCGGCTCCACCGTCATCCTCATCGACGAGTTCGGCACCGGCACAGAACCGGGCATCGGAGGAGCCATCGCCGAGGCAGTGCTCGACCGCTTCTGCAAGCAGGGAGCCTACGGCGTGATTACCACCCACTACCAGAACCTCAAGCACTTCGCCGACAGCCACGAGGGCGTGGCGAACGGAGCCATGCTCTACGACCGCCACGAGATGAAGGCGCTCTTCCAGCTCGCCATCGGCAGGCCCGGCTCCTCCTTCGCCATCGAGATAGCCCGCAAGATAGGACTGCCCGAGGACGTGATCAAGGAGGCTTCGGAGATAGTGGGCTCGGAGTATATACAGAGCGACAAATACCTGCAGGACATCGTGCGCGACAAGCGGTACTGGGAGAACAAAAGGCAGAATATCCACCAGCGCGAGAAGGACATGGAAAAGACCATCTCCCGATACGAGAGCGACCTGGAGGACATCGAGAAGAGCCGCAAGGCCATCCTTCAGAAAGCTAAGGAGGAGGCGGCTGAACTGCTCCGGGAGAGCAACAAGAGGATAGAGAACGCCATCCGGGAAATCAAGGAGAGCCAGGCGCAGAAGGAGGAGACCCGCCGCATCCGACAGGAACTGGACGCCTTCAAGCAGGAGGTGCAGGAGATTGACACCAAGGAGGCGGATGACAAGATTGCACGCAAGATAGCGCAGATCCAGCAGCGCAAGGAACGTCACGCCAAGCGGCAGGCGGAGAAGGCGCAGAACCAGGAGAAGGCGGCAGCCGCCCTGCGCAACGCACAGAACAAGACCCTCGCCGAGGACAAGCGCGAGCTGAAGGCGGGCGACACCGTGCGCATCAAGGGTCTCACCACCGTGGGCAGAATAGAGAGTATCTCGGGCGATACCGCCACCGCCCTCTTCGGAGGTATGCGCACCAAGATGCGGCTGAACCGGCTGGAACACGCCTCCGCCCCCGCCGAGTCAGCCGACAAGACCGAGCAGCGCAAGGAGAACCTCGCCGCCTACGGCATCAGCCGCGAGACCCGGCAGACGATAGACTCGCGCAAAGCTAACTTCCACCAGGACCTCGACGTGCGCGGAATGCGCGGCGACGAAGCGCTGAACGCCGTGCAGTATTTCATCGACGATGCCATCCTCGTGGGAATGCCCCGTGTGCGCATCCTCCACGGCAAGGGCAACGGCATCCTGCGCCAGCTCATCCGCCAGTACCTCAGCAGCGTGCCCAACGTCATCCACTATGCCGACGAACACGTGCAGTTCGGAGGGGCAGGAATCACGGTCGTGGACTTCTGAGGAAGCCTTCGGCGCTCTTGCCGCATTGCCCGCCCCGTTGCGTCACGGTGGAACCAAGTCATCTTATTTTTCTATCATAAAAAAACTCCCAGGCGACAGGATTCGTCTGGGAGTCTTTTTTATAATGAAGCTTTAGTCCGTCAGCCCAATTATTAATTATTAATTATTAATTATTA
>CAVCCB010000110.1:0-7131 GCA_963600595.1 Subdoligranulum sp. APC924/74
CGTCTTTAGTTCTTTGGCTGGAAGCTACGACTTCATGGAGGACAGGTTCTACACCTTGTTATCGCCTGTGTCAATACCTCATTTCTCCTATCGCAGACAGCAGCAGGTAAAGGCTTGGGCGGCAAGTCCTATCCGACAGATGCCGCTCTGGAGTATCTGCACGGAGTTGAAGAGAGCAATTCGGGGCAGTAAGCAGCGTCAACTTACAGAGCAGCAGATGGAGCAGGATGCCCAGAGGTGGATAAATGGATGGAAACACGAGTTTTCCATTTCTGATTTCTCTCAACCTTTGTCGCTCATCAACCAAGACGGCTTGAAGGATGCTTCCGCCATACTGAATGAGATGATATCGTTCTGCAAGGAGCGCAACATCAAGCCAGTTCTTGTCTTGCCACCTATGTATCATACCTTGGCAGAGAAGTTTGATCATCAGGCACGCAAGGTATTGCTCGAAGACTTGATGGATACGATAGAAGACAAGTCGGTGAAGTTCTTAAATTATATGGATGATGCCAGATTTTCCCACGACACCTCCCTATTCCAAAACAGCTTCCTGCTCAACAAACAAGGGGCAAGGAAGTTCACCAAGATAGCCCTTACGGAAATGGGTATTCTCAAAGAAGCATAATCGAATATTCACATCAATATATAAATCAATCTGCGGATAAGATAACTTGATAATTCTGATTTTTAAACGAACATTTAAAATCAGATACATATGAACAAGTTATCAACCATCAAGTTAAATAATGGGGCTGAGATTCCAGTAATAGGAATAGGACCAGGTATCATAGGAGAAATTTACAAGCCCACCCTCCCTTCCAACACCTTCCTCGCCAAGGTAGAGCGCAAGCTCACCTCTCGCATCAAGTACCAACTCAACCGCCGCCACTACATCAAGCAGCTGGCACATGCCCTGACCCTCGGCTACCGTCTCATCGACTACTCCTTCGCCTATGGCGACGGTTCGGAGATACTGGAGGCCGTCAGGATGGCAGGACTCAAGCGTGAGGATATCTTCCTCACCTCCCGTGTCAGCAACAAGCAGCAGTATGAAGGTACGGTGAGGGAGGAATTTCTTAAAGGGCTCGAAAAGATAGGACTCAACTATGTGGACATGTTCATGTTCCACTGGCCAGTGACCGACCATTTCGTCGATACCTACAAGGAGATGGAACGACTCTACAAGGAGGGATATGTCAAGGTGCTCGGCGTGGCGAACTGCCATCAGCACCACCTACAAGACATTATGGACAACTGCGAGACAGTGCCTGCCGTTGACCAGTTTGAGATTCATCCGCTGTTCACGCAGAAACCCCTGATAGAGTTCTGCCACCAGCATGGCATTGCCGTGCAAGCCTACACCCCGTTGGCACGCAACGACGACCGTCTCACCAAGAACCTCATCCTGCAAGGACTGACGAAGAAGTATCACAAGAGCATCCAACAAATCATCCTCCGATGGGATGTGCAGTTGCAGCAGATACCGATACCACGCTCCCTGAACCCCGGCAGACAGAAGCAGAACATCGACATCTTCGACTTCTCGCTGACAGAGGAAGAGATAAAGGCGATTGACTCCATCAACATCAATTCGCGTCTTCGCTTCGACCCCGACAACCTTGACTTCCATTCCGTAGGCTGATATGCAAGAGTCGACAAACAACAAGACGATAGCCAAGAACACGCTCTTTCTCTACTTCCGTATGATGTTCACGATGGTGGTGGCTCTGTTCACCTCGCGTGTCATCCTGCAAAAGCTGGGAGTGGACGACTACGGCATCTATCAGGCGGTAGGCGGCGTGGTGGGTTTTCTCTCCTTCATCAACAGCGCACTGGCCACTGGGTCGTCACGATTCCTGACCTATGCCTTGGGTGAGGGCAACGCAGAGAAACTGAGACGTACGTTCTCCACTACGCTCAACATTCATATCCTGATGGCCATCCTGGTGGTGCTGGCGGCTGAGACCGTGGGGCTTTGGTTCCTCTATCACAAGATGGTTATAGCTCCCGAGAGGATGTCGGCGGCGGTATATACCTACCACCTCTCGATACTCACGGCGGTGTTCACCCTCACGCAGGTGCCCTACAATGCCACCATCGTGGCTCACGAGAAGATGTCGATATATGCCTACATGAGCATCTTCGAAGTGTCGGCAAAGTTGCTGGTGTGCTATCTGCTTACCATCGGCGGTTTCGACCGACTGATGACCTACGCCACCCTGCTGCTCCTGGTACAGATTAGCGTGATGTGCTTCTATCGCTTCTATTGCAGCAGACATTTCGAGGAGGCAAGGTACTCCTTCTCCTTCGACAGGAAGATATTCCGTGAGATAGCCGGGTTCTCGGGCTGGAGCATGTTTGCCAGCACATCCATCGCCCTCAATAGTCAGGGTATGTTGATTTTGCTCAACATGTTCTTCTCGCCTGCCGTGGTGGCGGCAAGGGCCATCTCGTTGCAGGTGAACATGGCAGCCAACCAGTTTGTGGGCAACTTCCGTCAGGCGGCGAATCCGCAGATTGTGAAGAAGTATGCGGCGGGCGACTATGAGGGGTCGAAGCACCTGTTGCTGGAGAGCACGAAGTACTCCTACTACATGATGTACCTGCTCTGTCTGCCCATCTGTCTCTTGGCCTATCCGCTCCTGAAGCTGTGGCTGGGCGTGGTGCCCGAATATACCGTGCCCTTCCTGCAGATAGTCATCGTGCAGAGTCTCTTTCAGGTGTTTGACACCTCGTTCTACACGGCACTCTATGCCAAGGGACGGCTACGGGAGAACGCCCTGACATCGCCCACGCTTGGCTTCCTGATATTCCCCATCACCTACGTGCTGTTCCGACTGGGCTATTCGCCCTTGGTGCTCTCGTGGACGAGTCTGGCGGTGTATGCCATTCTGGGGCTGGTGCAGAAGCCATGGCTCATCATGAAAATAGTGGACTATAAGTGGAAAGAGATATGGGGCGTATACCGCTCCTGCCTCATAGTAACCGCAGCGAGCCTCCCGATACCTATTATAATATATAGGCTCGTGGATGTCACGCAGCTCGTCAACTTCTTCATCGTGGGCATCGTCTGCGTACTCTCCGTATCCCTCTCCGTCTTCTTCCTCGGTATCGACGGGAACATGAGGCGGAAGGTGCTATCAAATCTTCGGACTATAAACATCCTCCACGGAGAGAACAACTATAACCGCTAAGCGACAAATAACAACGTAAATGACTCAGAATAAGGTAATTAGGGGGGGGGTACTCGGAGAGTATCACGATGTTGCGGTTTCCCCTCGCCGTACTCGTAGTGTTCATCCACTCCTTCGGCCCTGAGATAGACATGGCGCAGCTCCATGCCGCGGGACTGACAGGCATGGCAGTGTACGACTATGTCAGGCTCTTCGTCTCCGTGGTGATAGCCCGGAGCGCAGTGCCGCTGTTCTTCATCTTCTCCGGCTACCTCCTCTTCAAGGGAGTGGAGCAGTACGACAGAGAGACGTATGTAGGCAAACTGCGCAAGCGATGGCTTAGCCTCGCAAGACCATATCTCGTGTGGAACGTGCTCCTCGTCCTCTGGACTCTGGCGTTCAAGGTGGGAGGCATCCTGCTCCACGGCAAACCGTGGTCGGGCATCGGCGACTACTTCATCGAGAACGGCTGTCTCCACATGCTGTACGACAGTAGCGTATGGGGAGAACGCACCACGTGGCTCGGCAATGCGGTGGAGAACAACGGCCCTGCACTCCTGCCCTTCTGGTATATGCGCGACCTCATCGTTATGGTCGTCCTCTCGCCAGTTGTCTATTGGCTCGCCAGGCATCTGCGCTGGATATACATCCTGCTGCTCCTCGCCGTCTATCTCGCCGACATACGCCCGTCGTGCTACAGTGCCACCATCGTGCCGGCAGCCCTATACTTCAGCATCGGAGCGTATTTCTCCATCATGAAGCAAGACTTCACCGAGGTGTTATGGCGATGGCGTTACCTCATCCTCCCCGTGGCAGCAGTGCTCATCGTCGTCCAGACCGCCACAGGGTCTGACATGGGCGACAGCACATCGAAGATGCTTCACCTCTGGCTCGTGGTCGTTCAGACCCTCGCCTTCATCATAGTAGCGAGCCACCTCTGCTGCTACCGCCGCCTTTACGAATGCAGCAAACGCCTCGCCGCAGCCTCCTTCTTCATCTACGCCTCCCATCCCTTCATCCTGGGGTATGTGTCAGCTGCCGTCAGTAAGGTGATGCCCTTGGGGGATATGTGGTATATGCAGACCCTCAGCTACCTGACAGCACCGTTCGCATGCACAGCGATATTAGTGGCGGCGTACGAGGTAATAAGAAGATGGATGCCGGCGGTCGCTAATGTGTTGACGGGGAAATGATTGCCTATAGATGAGCGACATGAGGTCTGTGTAAATCTGCGTGATCTGTGGGAGACAATAAAAAAATCCCAACCTGCGAATCACAGATTGGGACTGGGGGAACGAGGTGACGGGGGGCCTTAGACGTGGAAGTCGATGTCCCGTAGCCACTTCTTCACGTCGAAGCAGGGGCAGGACTTGCTGACCCAGGGGAGGTCGCGGTGGCCGGTGACCTCGGCGTCGGGATAGTCGGTGCTGAGGCTCCTCAACACCTCGTCCCTCTGGGAGCGTCTCCTCCTGATGTGCCGCATCCTCGACGTTATGGAGCAATGCTTCTGCGACTGCTATGCCGGCGTCACCCTCCATCCCTTCAGCGGGGGCATGGAGCAGAGCCTGCGCCAGAAGATGCTCTCCGTTGCCGGCTACGACTTCGGGGAGGTGGTGAGCGATGCGGGGAAGTGGAGGCGAGGGTGAAAAAGAAACCACTGAGATTATTTTAACCACGAAACAACGTTAAAAGATAACGTATTTACAAAATATTAAGAGAGGAAGTGGTGATATTTACATGTGTTTTCTTAATTTTGCAGTGAATATTCACCATTTAATTTTGCAAAATATGATTTTACGCATTATCATAGATAATTTATACTCTTTCAACCATCAGGTGGAGTTTAATATGTTTACCAACAAGAGCCAAAGGCATCCAAAGCATAAGCGATATATCGGCAAGACTGCTTATCTCAAGATGGCAGCCCTCTATGGTGCTAATGGAGCAGGTAAGTCTAATATGATAAAAGCCTTGGGCTTTTTGCAGAGGTTGGTCGTAAATGGTACTGTGCCCTCTTTGGTAGATAGTTTGAAGTTTAAACTCGACAAAAGTGGTAAAAACAGATGCTCTTCACTCGCTGTGGAATTTGTGGCTGTAGGACATATGTATTTTTACACGGTTTCCTTCGAAGGGGCAGGAATATTGTATGAAGGATTGTCTGAGACGTTGTCATATGACGAAGACAGGACAATCTTTGAGCGAGAATTTGAAAATGGTAAGGAAAAACTAACTTTCTATGACGGCTATAACAGGGAGCCAAAGGACAAACTCTTTGTGGACATGTTGGCAGAAAAATTTTTAGGAAGGAAAGATGTCCTTCTTACTATGTTGCACGACAAGTATGATAAAGAATTTCCTGAAACAAAAGTGGCTTTTGATTGGTTCTTTCATACCCTTAATGTGGTAAATGCAGATGAACGCTTGTTTCCCATAGCCCATGTGTTTGGTGAAGATGCCAAGCTTTTGAAGTTTGGCAATACGCTGATATCTACATTTTCTACAGGCGTGAAAGGTATCTTGCCTGTTAAAAAAGAAATAGAACGTAACGAGAAGAATGCTGAAATCTTTGAAGCCTTGGAACGTAATGATGGAGCAGTCATCGACAGGACAACTCCATATGGCGGAGAGCGAATAAGCTACTCCATGAAGGATGGTAAGGTAATTGAGGAGACGTTGAACACTACGCATTCTGATAATGAAGGGCATGACATACCTTTCAACTTGAGTATGGAGTCGGATGGCACCAAAAGACTATTGGACTACATTCCGATGCTTCACAGCATACTGAAGGATAGCCAGGTTGTAGTTATAGATGAAATAGAGCGCAGTATCCACCCTGCTGTCATCAAGGAGCTAATTCGCCTGATTTCTGAAGATGACAGAATGGAGGGGCAGTTGATATTCTCCACCCATGAAACCTGTCTCCTTGACCAGAAAATTCTTCGTACGGATGAGATTTGGTTTGCGCAGAAAAACCAATCCGGTGCTACACAGTTGTATTCTCTGAGTGATTTCAATGTTCATTCGACGGCAAATGTTGAGAATGGATACCTGAATGGCAGGTATGGTGGTATACCATTTATGAACGACCTTAAAACATTGCACTGGGATGAAAAGTAAGTATCTGATAAGGTCACGACGATATGAGCGCCAAGAGCCCTCCCGTGACTCTCGCAAGATTTACATCTATTGTGAGGGGAATGTGAGAGAGTATGATTACTTTAAGTTCTTCTGCGGTTTGTCTTCCAATGTGAATATCATTCCGATAAAGAGCACGGATGGGAAAACCGACCCGGTGAAACTGATGGAGGCAGCCCAAGTGGATTTCTGTCTACATGCTGATGGTAGTCCAAAATACACTTTGGATGTAAGTCAGCAAGATACTGTGTGGTTTGTAATAGATACAGATTTATGGGGAAATAAAATTACGGAACTGCGTGATTTCTGTAAGGCTCAAAATGTAGGGCTAAGCGATGAAGCCTGGTTTGTTGCCCAAAGTAATCCAAGCTTTGAGATATGGCTTTATTACCATAAGTTTAGCGAACGGCCTTTGAAAGAGAATGTTGACAAGTATTCTTCGATTAAGGAATTTGTTGATGCTCTGATTCCTGGTGGATTTGACAGCAGAAAACATCCCACCCTTATAGAGGCTGCAATACAAAATGCCAGTGCAACCTACGGAGAAGAAAGCTATATGCCAATATTGTATAGTACGGAAGTCTTCAAGCTAGGCAAGCTAATACTGCCTTTTGTGAAGGATATTCTTTGATGGTATTGGTAGCCCACAGGCTGCTATGCCGGCGTCACCCTCCATCCCTTCAGCGGGGGCATGGAGCAGAGCCTGCGCCAGAAGATGCTCTCCATTGCCGGCTACGACTTCGGGAAGGTGGTGAGCGACGCGGGGAAGTGGAGGCGAGGGCCATAAAGAAACCACTGAGATTATTTAAACCACTGA
>CAVCCB010000111.1:0-7083 GCA_963600595.1 Subdoligranulum sp. APC924/74
ACAACGACCTCGTCATCAATGTGACCAAGGCAAAGCAGCTCACCAACGTGCGTGCTTCCGGTTCCGACGAGAAGGCTCGCGTGATTCCCAAGACCGTGATGAGTCTGGAGGAGTGCCTGGAGTATATCCGTGAGGACGAGTATGTGGAGGTGACACCTAAGAATATGCGTATGCGCAAGGTGGAGCTTGACCACTTGAAGCGCAAGCGCACCAACAAGGATTAAGGCTATAGCTTAATATAAATGGATCCAAGAGAAGCCCTTCCCGCCGGAGCAATCCGGCAAGGAAGGGCTTCCTGCGTATACGAAACTCCCACTTGGCGACTCGCGTCGACAAGTGGGAGAAATGATGTCTAATTTTTATGTCACATCATTTATTTGTATAAGTATATTTATATAAGTAATTTTTATGTTGCTCTTTTACTTGTATGTGAATTCTATCTTTTGTGCTTTGCCGAAGTAGGCTGCCTTGACGTAGAAGTTTCCTGTATTGCCGGCAGTGGCGGTACGCACGTTCTTGATGGTGATCTCGTAAGATTTCTTGTCGTGTGCCTTATAGACAAACCAGCAGTTCCAGTCCTTTCCGTCACACTCTTTGCTTGTTGAGGAGACCTCCACACCCAGGTTTAACGGGTTGATGTCGTTGGACGCTATCTTGAACTCCACGGGGAGGAGTTCGGTGGGATAGTCATCCGGCACGGTGACGGTGAGAGTGCCTTGGCTGCCTTCTGCCTTGCCGAGTTGGTTGGCTGTTCCGTCTTTGCTCTTGAAGGTGGCGTTGAAGTTGAACTGCGTGATGCTGTAGAGATGGATGGTGCGTGACAGTCCGTTCTTCGTATCGAGCAGTTGGAGCTTGGCGGTCTTCAATGTGCTTGTGATGTCGGACAATGTGTAGGTGATGGTGCCCTTGCCTGTGCTTGAGTTGTAGCTGACGGTGGGTTCGTCGCTTGTTGCCAAACCGTTATTCTCCACCCATGTGGCTTTGAAGGAGTCCTTCTTCATATCGTTGCCGCCTGTGTAGGTGAAGGCGATGCTTTGACTTTCGCTTTCGCTTGCCCCTGAGTTCAGCACGATGTAAGTACCATTGTCTATGGACAGACTGTGCTCGCCGTCGGAAACCTCGGGGATAATGTCGTCGATGGTGACGAAGGCATTGTTGGACGGGGTTCCTTGCTGGGCGGCATCGAAGGAATCGTAGCCTGCATCCTTCGAGAGTTTCGAGACAGTGATCTTGTATTCGTGATTGCGGAGTATTTTGTATGCCTCATGCGAATCATTCTCCAAGATAATCTGGTGGTAGCGAACCTTATTATCTGTGTAAGTCGCTTTCAGAATCACTTTCAGATAGTTGCCGGACTGGTTGGGATGCTCGAAGGCATAGGCGGCGGATGAGAGGTCGGTCTCTTCGCCGTCAATGTAATCGTCAGAGGTAACGTCGGTCGGCAGGTTGACTTTCTCGCCGTCTCCCGTCATCATACCCTTTGGCAACGCATTGCATACGGTCAGGGTCACTGTCTTGATGTCCGCATCATTGTTGGTGACGGTCACCTTGGCACGGTCTCTGAGCATATTGATGGTCTCCTTCGTGCCACCATTCAGAAACGTTTTCATTTCCTCGGCAGTACTCTTCTTCACGCTTCCCCAGTACACGAACTTTTCGTTATTGTCGTAACTGCTTTCCAGCAACGCCAGGATGTCACTTTCGCTCTTGTCTGTCCAATCATTACCTGGTGTAATTTTGGCATTGGCGAGGAAGTGGAGGGTAGTGGTGGTATTGGGCACAGTGGCGGTGACGGTAAGGTCTGTGCCGCTGCTCGCCGTGTTCTTCACGTCCTTTGCCATGCTGATGAAGTTGCCGCTTGCATCGAAGCAGAGAATCTGCATTGAGTTGGCGTCAATGTCTTCTTGTCCCTTCGCCTTTGCCTTCGTGCCCGGCTGGTAGTCGGTGGTATGGACATTCAGGCGGAGTGCCATGCCGTCTTGGCTTATTGACGGGGAGGAGTTGTACTCCCCGTCAATGGTGCTGCTGCAAGAGGCCAAGAGGTGGGAGACGAGAATGGCAACGATTGCCAAACCCAGACCTATCAGCATGTCGTTCAGTATATAATTGAATTTTCTCATAATCTTTGCCTCTTTAAATTGTTACTTTTTACTGTTTTCAAGTTCTTGAACCTCCTCGGGGGAGAGGTCGCGGACGCAGCGGACGTAGGTATTTCTATCTCTATATCCAGTATCTGCAGTTTTTTTGCTCAAAGTGCGATAATACTGACCTGTCAGTACGTTTGCTATTGGCGAATTAGTTTTGCCCTGATACTCAATAATAATCTTTACCTCTGCTTCCGTAGGCAGTCGCCAATTATCATATTCATTGCCATCTGTATCTACTTCACGGTAAGTTTGGCAATGCGTAATGGCCGTTGTTGCGTTGAAGCCAGAAGAAGATACGGCACCTAACTGTGAAGCTATCATAAAGGCTGGAGATACGACATTGTCATCGGATGACCCGTCATTTTTCAAATTGGGGTGCGCAATGGTATAGTCGCCATTGGTACTCGTAATTTGTATGACGTACATATATCTATTTGTAAGATGTCCATAGTTCCAATAGTCATACTCATAGGTATCTTTGCCTTTATATATGTTTATCTGTTCGTTCTTGTAAATTTTTGCCGTAAAACCGCCATCGGTATACTTAATATTGTTCCACCTGCTATATTCTAGAGTCTTGCTTACCCAGTTTGAAGAACTTCTCGTGGAATACTCACCTTCGATATTCTGAGCATACTCCAATGGATATTGCTTCACCAGCACCTCTTGTTCCTTATCGGAACCATTCAGCTTCACCTTGAATTTGATGTACTTTACCGTGAGGTTGTTCGCAACATTTTCATTCGGCAAAGCGGAAGAGATACTAACCGTTCCTTGCTTGGCTCCATCAGTAATGGTGACTGTAGGATATTGATCGCTTCCCGAGCTAATCGTCTGCTTCTTATTGTCCTTGTCGTAATAATACACCTCCTCAATCGTTACCGTGCAGGCATTGGATGCGGAGAAGTTCACCTCTTGGTTCTCTTCCACATTCCTCATGAATACGAGGGTGGGGTAGACGTTGAGGTAACTCAAGTCCTTGGTCTCCACCGTGGTGTTGGCGGTCTGGTCCCAGTCGAGGATAGCGTAGTTCAGCTCCAGGTGTCCCTCGGCATTGAAGTAGCCATAGACCAGCAACTCATGGTTGCGGCTGGTGTACTCTGCCGGGATGGTGAAGGACTTGGAATGCTCGCTGCCATACACCTTATAATATATAGTGCCGGAAATGGCTTTGTCGGTCTCATTGTAATAGGCGAGGTCTTGCGATGTGATGCCTGCGGTGGAAAGGCGAGTCAGGTAGTCGGAAGCATCCTCTTTCTCACCACGGATATAGTCCTTCGGCTCTTTCACGGCAGGGATGTTCTCACTGCTTACCCCTAAGAGAGTCGTCTTGTCGGAGATATACTCCATCGTTCCGTTCGTTTTCTTCATGCCCTCTGTGGAAAGCTGGTCATAATCTGCTCCGTCGGGGAATACATAGCTTCCCTTGGACAGGTTTCCCCCGTCCAACTCTATTTTTGTCACCTCTGCCTGGGCAGCATCGCTTCCCGTCTTGCGGGCAAAGAAGAAGTGGAGCTTGGACACGGCGCGCTGCATCGGAATGCTGAGCGACTTTGCCGAGCTGCTGGATTCCGTCTCGGATTTGTAGGAGTCTACGTCAATGCCTGTCACATATCTGGAGATAGGCAGACCTTCATTGGGAACGCTTGCATCTGTCGGTTTGCCGTCAGTGCCAACGACGAACTTGCCAGAGAGTTTCGCCTCCTGCAAGGTCTTTCTTGTCACTTCCTTCGGGCTGAAGCCGTTTCCATAAAGCGTACTTCCGCTCTCGGCATTTGCCAGGATGAAGAGATCGAGGTTTTTCAGCTCCTTTCCTCCCGAGTTGCGGGGAATCTTCATGCTGAGTCTATATGAACTGTTTCTTGAAAGGTTGGTCTCTTCCTTGTAGCTTACCGGGAGTACGCCCTCTGCTGTCAGGTCGCTGTTGAAAGCCCATACCCTGACACTGTGGATGTCGCTTTCCGTATTGGGGTTGGCGGCGGATTCGTCGCTCGCTCTGGTCTGGAGGGCTGCGGTGGATACATTCAGATGAATGTAGGTGTCCTTCTCAGACGCAGTGGTGCCCTCGTAGTCATCGATGCACGAGATGAGGGTGAGTGCGGCGGCGCATGGCAGTATGGTGTTCATTAGAATGTGTTTCATCTTGTCCTCCTTTTTTTTATTGGATGTCTGTATTAATGAGGTTGAGTACCCATCCGTTCACTTTCACGCGAGCCATGATGTGGTATTCGTTGCCCACCTTGGGCACATAGAACGTCAGCACATAGTGGTCCTGGCGGTCGAGATATTCCTGGTCGCCCCATGCTGCAGCCTGGGCTGACTGCGTGTGTTCGCCGCACATGGCGAGGAACCAGGGCAGGGAGTGGTCGAAGAGCACCTTGCCGTTGCGCTTGTCGGTGATGATGATGCGCTTGTCGTTGTACTCGCTTCCACTGCGGGAGGAGATGCTGTCGTCATCGCGCTCAAACATACGGGAGGAGGCGAGGTCGTATACCAGTGCCTTGTCTACTGCCTCTCCTTCTATCTCGGTCTCTCCGCTGCTGTTGGTCACGGTCTTGGAACTGTAGGGCAGGTAGGTGATCGACTTGTTCTCCACCTTGTCGCCGTTGCAGTCGAGCAGGGCGGCGGAACCGGCGATGCGCACGTCGAAGTTGTCGAGGGTGAAGTCGTCCTGTTCGTTGCCGTAGGGCATGAGGACGATGCGGTAGGTCTTGGTGCATTTCATCAGGCTCAGCTCTCCCTGGGTAGACTTGCCTTCCTTGTAGTCCACGGAGGTCTTGGCGGTGTAGAGGGCGGTGAAGTTCTTGTTGTTGATGAGTTCTTCCTGTGAGTTCTTCTTGCCCATCTCTTCCTGCAGGTCGTCCATGGTGGATACACCCGGCGTGAGCTGCGTGAAGCTGAACTCCATCTCGTCATCGTCGGTGCGGGTGTTGACGAACTCGGTGTTGCGGGCGAGGCACACGAAGGTGTATTTCCCTTCCGTGGGCAAGTTGTTGATGGTCATGGTGTGTCCGGTCTCAAACTTGCTTGCCGACTCCACGTATGTATCGTAGTATTTCCCGTTCTTGTCGAAGACATACACGTTGAGGTTCTTCACCTCCGCAGAGAAAGCGTCGGCCTCTTTCACGTTGTAGGTGTAGTCAAACTTCAGAGACACCTGCGACGGACAGTCGTCCATGTTGTCGTTGATGCAACAGGAGGAGAGGAGAGTCGCCAGCACAGCCACGGACAGGAGGGGACGTGTGTTCCGCCTTGCCATTCGATTCCAAATTTTGTTTGTAAGTTGTGCCATATCGTTGTCGTTTTATTTTGAGTTAAAAGGGAGATACTCGGGGGAGAACAGTTCTCCCCCGGGTGATTTTTGATTTCGCTCTTCGGGCGAAAAATGGTGGGGTGATTCTTTAGTCGAGGTCGACGTTAATGGCCTTGAATACCCAAGGATTGCTTGACACTTCTATGTTGAGGTAAAATACAGGACTAACCTTCTCGTCCTCTCCGTTTGGAGTGTCATAGCCCAAGTCATAGATGTTCTTGACATTGATCTTGTAGATGCTGTTACGGAGTACGGTGTAGTTCTCTGTATCGGTTGGATCTTGCAGAGCGTATCTGTAGTAAACCTTACCTGCTACGAATACCTCGATGTTATAAGCCTTTCTAAAGGTCTCCAGCGTAGTCTCGTCTGTGGTGCATTTTGCATCTGTCGTTGTGGAAGAAGCGTCCTTGATCTCAGCAACAACATCGGTAGCAGTCTTCGTTCCGAAAGGATTGGCAGCGCCAGCATAGGTGATGATGTCCTGGATGGATGTGAACACACGCTTGTCGTAGCGATAGAATGTACCGTCGGTGAAGTCCTTGGTGGCTCCTGCCGATGCAGTGGCAGTATACTGGAGATAGATGTTGGTGGCATTTGCAACAGTTGATGTTGTCTGCTCGAAGAGATACTGCTTGGCGTCTGAGGCTGTCAAGAAACTGGTCAAGTGGTCAGCCTTCTTTGCAGTTCCGTAGTAGTTGTTAGGACAATAATAGGTGAGACTTGCCGGAACTACGAGCTTGCTCCAAGCTTCATCCCACTTCTGCTCTACATTGGAGCTGTTTGCCAAGTTGCTGGTAGCAAATCCGTCCAGTGTCAATTCTGTGATGGCTTCGATATTCTCGGTGCGCTCATTCTTCTTGGGGGTAGTTGTGGAGATTGTAGTTACAGATGTAGGTCTGTCAATACGTGCTACGAGACGGTCCAACAAGATCGTTTCTGAAGGCTTGGCTGGATTAGCCTCGTCCTTGTTCTCGTCGGTGAACGTAACGGTGTACTTGTTAGCTTTCACAGCTTTGTCGTTCTGGTTGAACATCACGAAGGCATTGTCCTTGGCATAGTTCATTCCGCCTATAGTATCTGTAAATGTCTGGGTGGTAGGGTCTACTCCCAATGTTCCCTGCTTGTTGGCGAGGAAGTAAACATGGTAGTTTGTTCCCTCTTTTACCTGGGTCACGGCTACCTTGATAGGCTTCTTGACTGTTAAGTCTTCTGAATTCCACTCATCAGCACTAATGAACTTGCTGAAAGCAACTGTTCCGGCATCATCCACCAGCCAGATAGTACCACTGTTGATGGAACTTTCCTCTGTAGTTCCGGCCTCAGTTGGCGTACCCGTAGTACGTGTTCCATTGCTGCTGTTTCCCACTACTTGCAGATTCATGTAGAAGTTGTCCACGTTCTGTTTGGAGGCGTTGCTGCTGGTAGCGTCCTCGTTGCTGCAACTAACGAATGAGGTAGCTGCTATCGCGAGCATACCCATCATGAATTGATTCATTTTCTTCATAATCTTTCCTGTTAAGGGTTCTTTTACTTATACTTAATATCTCACTAAAAAATTCTTTTACCTATACATCATCTTGCTGCATCTCCATCGGGGATGGCGAAAAATTCTGATGCAAAAGT
>CAVCCB010000112.1:0-7056 GCA_963600595.1 Subdoligranulum sp. APC924/74
GGCGCATTTGCAAGGATGCCATCAAGAAAGGGGAAGAGTTAAATCTCCCGGTGTACAAGTTTCTGGAAGGACCGCTCACGGAAAGATTTGGTAAGGAATGGTACGACGAATTAAGTCATCTTGCTGATCAGTTGTTAACTGGTGAAATTGAAGAGGTGTAGTTTTGGTGTGTTTCTTGAAAAACCTGCAGAATTCACTTCCTGAGGTAAATATCAGTCGCTTTGCTATCTCTTGAATTCTATAATTGGTGTTTTTAAGGAATTTGAAAGAATTGTCCAGTTTTTTCAATGTAATGTATACGTGTGGAGTAATGTTGTAGTATTCCTTCACGGCTTGTGTAAGTTGTGAAGGGGTTTGTTCTAATTGTTCGCAACACCATTTTACCTTGATTCTTTTGTTGGGATTCTGAGCCACCAAATCTGCAAAGCGGGTAGCTATTTTTATGTGACTCGACTCCTCCTCGGACCTGTCGGCCTGGGAGGGGGCTTTTGAGCTTAATATAAACTCGTTGAACAGCACTTGTATAGTTCTGAAAACTGTTTGTTCATAATGATGTTGGTTGATATAGCTGTTCAAGAGCTGGAAATTTAGCTTTATTGATTCTATATCTTCTTGTTTAAGAGAAATGATGGGGTTGGCTTCCAATTGTCTCTTGAGAGTTAGGTAACTCATCTGCTGGTAGGGTAGTTGTGGTAATATCTGCTTGGAAATCATGAGGACGGAACCCTCGAAGTCGTAAAAACTCTGCTGGTTTGCTATCGTATGTTCCATGTTGACAATGATAAGGTCACCTACTTTAGCGTACTTTGTCTTGTTGTCATGCTCATATCTGACCAAACCTTTTTTGCAGAAAATGATAATGAGACATTTTGCCACCCTCTTGTCGGTGGTGAAATGCTCTCCCCTTACGTGGTCGCACAAGTAAAAATCATTGCCAGTGGAGTTCCCTCCTTCTGATAAGTTTCTATCTTGCGTCGATGGTATGTTGATTACTGGGGCGCAGGTCTTTGATTGTGTGTTCATGTTGTTTTCTTGTTTAGTTGGAAGGAGGGGAGGTTATCTCCAGTCCTTCGATGTTAGTTATATTTTCAGGTTTTAGTCTGTTGTTTTTCGGTATGATAAACATTCTTTGATGCTTGAATCTAAACCGGGGAAACGCTTGCTCGTCACTTTCTCCTTTGCAGGTGTGCTGATAGTCGTTTATGTTGATGACAGTCCCTCTTTTTACACCTCTCAAGGTGAGCCTGATGGTTCCGAAAAAGGATCTTCCAAAGTCTATGTGAAAGCCCGATGAGTCTGCGAAAGTGCCTGTGGGGTGAATGATCTTTGCTAATTCGTATTGGCAAGAACCCCATGCGCATTCCTTCTGGTCCAGATTCTTTTGGGAGTAGGATCCCGTGGGATGTAACCATCTGAATGTCTTGTACTCTGTAGAATTCCAGTCATTTCTGAAAGATGGGGCATTGAAGGATTCCTTGTCTCCTTTTACATAACAGTCTGAAACCAACTTGCAAAACCATTTTCCATCTGCCTTATGGTAGAATGGTTTTCCTTTGGCATCAATACCATAATATTCCAGTGAGAGTTGCTTCCCTTCGGATTTTTTCCCTCTTGGAGCATACCATACGGCGATGGTGTTGGAATCAGACCTTAGATATTGGCAGACATCAAAGGTTTGTCCCACCAAGGTGTCCTTGTACATTCCGTCTATCACGAGATTTCTCGATATGTTCCTTTCATTTACATACAGTTTGTACTTTCCTGTGCTGTTGATATGAATATAGGCTTGCTGAGGGAAAGTTTGGGTAATGTAAGTGTGGCGAAAGAATACCTCAGATGAGTCGTTTGGAAGAGGATAGGCGATCCAATGGATGCCGAACTCTTGGCTAAAAGAGTTCAGCACCCACAGGAATGTATATAAGTAAGCGATGAGTCTTTTCATTTATTTTATCGTTTTGGATGTACCTTTCTTGAATGTGAAAATTTTGGTCTTGCCGTTGTAGTTGACGGTCAGTTTTCCCCCATTGATACTGGTTATCTTTGCCTTGGCAACCTGATGGCTGCTCCAAGTGATGTCAATTTCGTAATTGCCTCGTGCTTTCAGTCCCTTGACTTCTCCGGCTGCCCATTCTTCGGGTAATGCGGGGAGCAGGTCGAGGGTTTCGCCGTCACATTGCATCAACATCTCACAGATGCCGGCTGTTCCTCCGAAGTTGCCGTCAATCTGGAAGGGTGGATGGGCATCGAAGAAATTGGGGTAAGTGCCGCCCGAATAATGTTTGCTGTCCTTGTAAATAGCTGGACTTACGTAGGTGAGCAACTTCCGGAGAATCTGGTAGGCTTTGTCCGAACGGTGCAGACGTGCCCAGAGGTTGATGCGCCATCCCGTACTCCATCCTGTGGAGTTGTCTCCCTTGATTTCCAAGGTTTTGCTTGCGGCAGCAGCCAGTTCTGGCGTTTTGGCGATGGAGATTTGATGGAAGGGATATAGACCGAGGAGGTGAGATTGATGGCGATGCTGCCAGTCCTGGTCATCCCAGTCGTAGTACCATTCCTGCAAGTTGCCTCGCTTCCCTATCTTATAGGGGCGCAGGCGTTCCATGGCCGTTTGCAGTTTGTGCTGGTAATCCTTGTCTGTGTCGAGAGCCTTGGCACCTTTGATGGTGTTCTTGAAGAGCTCGCGGATGATGGCGAGGTCGGCTGTGCCGCCATAGAAGGAACTTCCGCGGTAACCCTTGTCTGTGATATAGTCTGCCTCTGGTGAAGTGCAAGGGGCTGTGATCAGTTCCTTCGGGTTGTGTGGGTCTTCTATGAGCCATTCGAGCATGAAGTCTGAGGCTCCTTTCATGAGCGGGTATGCCGTGTCACGGAGATAGTTGAGGTTGCGGGTATAGTCATAGTGGTCCCAGAGGGTTTGTACGAGCCATGCGCCGCCCATCGCCCAGTTGCTCCACTGGGGACTCTCGTTGCCTGTGCCTACGGGGTTGGACATCGCCCATCCGTCGGTGTTGTGCCCCGTACACCATCCTTTGTCTATGCCGTAGAAATGCTTGGCGTTATGGCTCCCTGTGACAGAGAGGGCTTTGAGCATACCGTCCATTGGCATCACCATCTCCGGCAGGTTGGTGACCTCTGCGGGCCAGTAGTTTTCTTCTGTGTTGATGTTGATTGTGTAGTTGCCGCGCCAAGGTGAGTATAGGTCTGTTGCCCATAAGCCTTGCAGGTTGGCGGGGAGACCTGGCGTGCGCGAACAACTGATGAGCAAATACCTGCCAAATTGAAAGTAGAGTTGCTCAAGGTAGGGGTTTTGTTCCTTTTGGTCTGTATAGGCGAGAAGCTGCTGGTCGGTTGGATGTGTCTTGTCAAATTTTGCCCCTTGCAGGTTGAGGCTGACGCGGTCGAACAGTCTTTTGTAGTCATCAAGATGACGTTGGCGCAGCTCTGGGTAAGTGTAGTTGACCAAGTGCCATGCGTCATCCGTGGCGTTCTCGATATAGGACGCCCCTTCTTTCACAGGATGCTTATCGAAGCCATTGTAGCTGGTCTCATTGACGAGGTAAATGACGGCTTCAGATACGCCTTGCAGGTGAAGGGTGGAGTCGCTTGCGGTGATGACGCCGTCGGTGTTCTTTACTTGTAGGATGGCACAATAATGTGTGCTGTTCTCTTCGTCGCCCAAGACGTGTCCGGTCATTGTGAGTTGTCCTTGGGATGCCTTCACATGATGGGGGATGAGCGATGTCAGGGAGATGTCGCAGTTGATGGCTCCCTTATGGGATGTACCCAACTTGATGCCTATCATCTTGTCGGGGTGTGAGGCAAAATACTCCCTTGTGTATTCGATGCCGTTGCGCACATAGCTGAGTGTCGCCAGAGCACTGTCCAGACTTAGCTGCTTGTAATAGCTGGAGGCGACACCTTTGTTCAAGTCCTTGATGTTGAGGATGCCCAGAGGCTGATAAAATTCCGAGTTGTGTCCTTGCACATAATGTTGCAGGGAGTCTGCTGTCCTGTAGTCTTCCTTGAAGAGTGCTTCCCTAATCTTCGGAATCCATTTGTAGGCATCACCTCCCTCTTTGGGGTTGACAGGGCCTCCTGTCCAAAGGGTGAGGTCGTTGAGGAAGATAGAGTCATTGTCGGCACCTCCGTAGATGAGTGCCCCGAGCTTCCCGTTCCCTATGGGAAGTGATTCCTCGAAGGCGATGGCTGGACGGTTGTACCAAAGTACATTGGGAAGATTGGCTGCCAAGGTAAAGCAACTGTATGTTGCCAGTAATAGGGTTGCGGCTTTTTTCTTCATACGGGCATAGATTTCTAGGGTATGTAAAATATGAATTTGTAATAAATGGGTAGGATAATACCTACCCATTTGTATTTCTTAAAAATGGTTATGCATCGATGTTTGCATAGGTGGCATTTTGCTCGATGAACTCCCTGCGGGGTTCCACGTCATCACCCATTAGCATGGAGAAAATCTCGTCTGCCTGTGCTGCATTCTCGATGGTCACCTGCTTGAGCAAGCGGGTGGACGGGTCCATGGTGGTCTCCCACAGTTGCTCGGGGTTCATCTCGCCCAAACCTTTGTACCGCTGGGTGTGGATATTCTTGTCTTCCACTCCGTCTGCGTATTTGTCGATGAACGCCTGTCGCTGCTGCTCCGTATAGCAGTACTCGCTCACCTTGTTTTTGAACGAACACTTGTAGAGCGGTGGGGTGGCGATGTAGAGATGGCCTTCCTCGATAACTCTCGGCATGAAACGATAGAAGAGTGTCATGATCAGTGTGTCGATGTGTGAGCCATCGACATCGGCATCGGTCATGATGATGATCTTGTCGTAACGCAACTTGTCGGTGTTTGCTTCCTTGCTGTCCTCGCCGTCCACGCCGAAGCGCACGCCGATGCTCTGGATGATGTTCATCACTGACTCTGCCTCGAACACCTTATGCCACTGTACCTTCTCCACGTTCAGAATCTTACCTCGCAGAGGCAGGATTGCCTGGTGGAAACGGTCGCGGCCCTGCTTGGCTGAGCCTCCGGCGGAGTCTCCCTCGACAAGGAATATCTCGCACTCCTTGGGGTCCTTGATGGAACAGTCGGCGAGCTTTCCTGGAAGACCGCCGCCTGTCATGAAGTTCTTGCGCTGTACGCTCTCACGTGCCTTGCGTGCTGCAATGCGTGCCGTAGCTGCCAAGACCACTTTCTCGCAGATTTTCTTTGCCTCGTCGGGATGCTCCTCCAGATAGTCTGCCAATGCCTCATTGACAGCCTGCTGTACGGCACCTTGCACCTCGCTGTTGCCAAGCTTGGTCTTGGTCTGTCCCTCGAACTGAGGTTCTGCTACCTTGATGGAGATGACTGCGGTGAGACCTTCGCGGAAATCTTCTGGTGCGATCTCTACCTTTGCCTTCTCTATTTGTTTGGAAACGGTAGGCTCTGCCTCCGCATAAGCCTTCAGTGTACGGGTCAACGCCATACGGAAACCAGTCAGGTGGGTGCCTCCCTCGATGGTGTTGATGTTGTTGACGTATGAGTGGATGTTCTCTGTGTAGTCAGTATTGTACATCACCGCAATTTCGATGGGCACGCCCTGCTTCTCGGTCTTCAGATAGATGACATCATCGAAGAGGTGGGTGCGATGGCGGTCTACATAGCGCACGAATTCCTTCAGGCCATCCTTGGCGTGAAATACCTCCTGTTTGGTCTTGCCTTCCTCGTCGGGACGGAGGTCGGTCAATGTAATCTTGATGCCCGCATTGAGGAACGCCAGCTCGCGCATACGGTTGGCGATTATGTCCCATTTATATACGGTGTGGGTGAAGATGGTGGGGTCTGGCCAGAACTGCTGGCGTGTTCCGCGTTTTTCGGTTTCTCCAACAATCTTCACTGGGTAGAGGGGCTTTCCCTTCTCGTACTCTTGCTGATAGATTTTTCCGTCTCGGAACACCTGAGATTTCATGTGGGTGGAGAGGGCGTTCACACAACTCACACCTACACCGTGCAAACCTCCTGATACCTTGTAGGAGCCTTTGTCGAATTTGCCACCGGCATGGAGAACGGTCATTACCACTTCCAGCGCGGACTTGTGCAACTTCTTGTGCTCGTCCACAGGAATACCACGACCGTTGTCTTCTACTGTGATGGAATTATCTGGGTTGATGGTAACCTCAATGTCGGTACAATAGCCGGCCATTGCCTCGTCGATGGAGTTGTCGACGGTTTCGTTGACCAGGTGATGGAGACCTTTCTCGGAAATGTCTCCAATGTACATCGCCGGACGCTTGCGCACAGCTTCCAAGCCTTCGAGGACCTGAATGTTGCTCGCAGAATAGTTATTTGCGGTGTTTTGATTCTCTTCCATTTTTAGTTTAATCTTAATACCGTGCAAAGATACTAAAAAAAGATGAGAAACAAAAGCCTTTCGCTGTGAAAAAACAACAAAAAAAGAATAAAAGTAGAGAAACTTGGTTTATACTAAGTATTTGGATTGTAAGAATCTGGAAGTTAGCTGTTAGGGATACCCTGGCGGGAAGGTGAAGAATGTTCGGGTGGTGGGTGAGAGAACGCCAGTTGGGGTGATGCAGAAAGTCTTTTTGTGGATTGCTGGCAATTGCCGTGCGTTGTACTTATGTAGCTGTCAATGTTGTTGCTGTGGAGTGAAACGGTAAAAGGCTGAAATCCAATTAGGATTCCAGCCTTCTTTATCTCTTGTGCCTTGACTTGTTGATTAGCCCAACTTAGCGATGTGCTTAGAAAGACCTGACTTCAAGTTTGCAGCCTTGTTGTCGTGAATAACGTTGATCTTAGCCAACTTGTCTAACAGCTTCTGTACAGTAGGATAGAGCTTCACTGCCTCTTCCTTGTCTGTCATGTTGCGCAGCTTGCGAACAGCATTGCGCATAGTCTTTGCATAATACTTGTTGTGCAAAGCCTTCTTCTTGTCCTGACGGATTCTCTTGATTGATGATTTATGATTTGCCATCTTTATTATTATATTTTATTCTTGTAGTCCCTAGCAGAGTCGAACTGCTCTTTAGAGAATGAAAATCTCTCGTCCT
>CAVCCB010000113.1:0-7037 GCA_963600595.1 Subdoligranulum sp. APC924/74
TGAAGGTCTTGGCAATGAGTTCAAATTCCTGTTCCATTATTGAATTCTATATCTAATAAACTTTGTTTTTCTTTTCTGTATTTCTTTGTTTTGGGCTGCATGTCCTTGGTCACCCACACGTTGGCTCCCACCACGCAGCCCTTGCCGATGGTGATTCTGCCCAGGATGGTGGCGTTGGCATATACCACCACGTCGTCTTCGAGGATGGGGTGGCGTGGGATGCCCTTGATGGGGTTGCCGTCCTTGTCGAGCGGGAAACTCTTGGCGCCAAGGGTCACACCCTGGTAGAGCTTCACGTTGTCGCCGATGATGCAGGTGGCTCCTATCACCACACCCGTACCGTGGTCGATGGTGAAGTGCTTGCCGATGGTTGCCTCGGGGTTGATGTCTATGCCGGTCTCCGAGTGGGCAAGCTCGGTCATCATTCGGGGAATCAGAGGCACGCCCAGCTCATGCAGCACATGGGCGATGCGATAGTTGGTCAAGGCCTTGATTACGGGATAGCAGGAGATGATCTCCCCGTGGCTCATTGCCGCAGGGTCGCCCTCGTAGGCTGCCTCCACGTCGGTGGCGAGGATCTTCCTCAGCTTGGGGAACTCCATGATGGCCTTGGCGGCTATCACTCCGGCCTTGGCGCGCTGGTGCTGCAGCTCGGCTTGCGTCTCCGTCTCGCAGTCGTTGGCGAAGCAGAGTCCGGCGAGTATCTGCTCGGAGAGCATCTCGTAGAGCTTTTCCACTCTCACGCCGATATGATATTGGATGGTGGAGATATTTACGGACGAGTTGCCGAAATATCCCGGGAAGAGGATGGAGCGGGACAAACTGATGATGTCTTCGAGCGCCTTGCCCGAAGGAAGCGGGTTCCCGTCCCTGTGCTGGTGGAAGAGACCTTTCAGTGACTCGGGGCAAGAAAGCTCCTCGATGGTCTCCGTCAGCTGATGAGTCAACGTATCTTTACTCATTTCTGTAGTGTATCAATAAAATGTCTTGTGTCGCCCCCTCAAATCAGGCAAAGTCTATATGTTCCAGTGATGGAGAACGATATGAGAACCATGTTTCCCCATTCTTGTTGGTGATGGCTAAGTCGCCTTTGTTGATGAGGTCCATTCCTATGATGATGTCGCAGTCTTCTATGTCGCTAGCCAGAACTTTTATGTTTTCTAATCTTACATGATTTCCAATATATAAGTTTACCCTATAAACCTCGGAATATACCAGTCCTCCTATTCCCGAAATTGCTGATTTTGTGATGGGCGTAAGTTGGAGTTCTTTTGCTATTTCCGTAGAGATGATAGTATTTGTTGCTCCGGTGTCCCAAAGAGCCAAGTCTGTTTCGCAATATCTGAACTCCTTTAGTTCCGAAGGATTGCTGTGCCCCGCCATAATGATGCAATGAGAGGTGATACCATCTTTTAGAATCTTGTATTTTTGTGTTATCTTTTCCATCAGTTTATGGTTGGCATTTCTATTTTGCGAGAACTTACGACTCTAGCTATGTATCCTTCAGGGATGGAATTATTGATGCTGATTGGCTGATAAGAAGAGAGGACTTGGTATTCCTCGCTTGTCATAACTCCCACTTTTATGGAATTTTTGTACTTGTTCTTTGATGATGTTGTTTTAAGCCCCATGTGAATAGACAAGTTGTTTCTTACACCATTGTCAGCAAATGGTATAGTGTTTCTATGCGGAAGACTAGTTGCTGATGTTAGTCTTTCGTATTCCAACCTTGACATATGTTTAGCTTTTATCATAATCGAAACTTTTAAAAGTTGCTGCAAAGATACGATTATTCTCAGAAAGTACAAAGAAAATACTGCGCTTTTTTCGATATTTGTGGAAAATAACGAAAAAGCCTACGCACTGCTTGGGTGCATAGGCTCGTAAATTTGCTAAAAGTCAAAGTCTGCCCATTCCCCATTATCCTGCGATGCTGTCCAAAAAGAGCAGCAGGCGGTTGGTGACATTCACTTCCGACACGCCCGAGTCGAAGTCGAGCGACACGAGGTTGAGCTTGGGAAACCTTTCATGCAGCCGCTTCTCTATTCCCTTGGACACGATGTGGTTGGCGATGCAACCGAAGGGCTGGAGGGAGATGACATTGTCTACGCCGTCGCGCAGATAGCCTATGATGTCGGCTGGCAAGAGCCAGCCCTCGCCAAACTGTGCCGCAAGCGACACGAGGCCGTCCACTTCCTTGGCATCATCGTAGATGTTGGTGAACTTGCGGAAATAGCGGAACCTGCTGGCTGCCTTGTTCACTTGCTTCAGTCTTCTGCCTACGAGTCCCTTGTAGGCTCCCCTCACCACGAAGTCGGGTGTCTTGCTGCAAGTTAGTCGCATGTGCTTCTGCACCTCCACGTTCACAAATTCCTGTAGGAAGAACGGGGCGAGGAGCGGCGGCACCACCTCTATTCCTTTCGAGATGATGTGCTGCTCCAGGAACTGGTGGGAGAAGGGATTGAACTTCAGAAAGATCTCTCCCACAATGCCCACTCTCGGCACATCCTTGTCAAGGGTCATGCTGTCAAATTCCTCGGCAGCCTGTTCCAGGAGTTTGATGAGTCCTTTGGCTGAATTGTGGGCGATAGGCTCGTCGATGAGGCGCATGTATTTGTCGCGCAGTTCCTTGGCAATGCCCGGTTTGCGCTCACGGACGATACAGGCGTTGTACATCTCGTTGACGGCATCGCCGTAGAGTATGGCGGTGATGATGATCTGTGAGTATTTCAGCCATGGGATGTTGAAGCCGTCCTGTTCGTTGTAGTCCTGCTTGCCGTCGGTGTTGCCAGATGCCTCACTGGTGGAAGCGGTCACGCCGAGGGTGAGCAATGGTACATCCTGGAATCCATTGGCTATCATGGCTCGTTTGATGAGTCCGGCATAGTTGGTGGCACGGCATTGCCCGCCCGTCTGGCTCATCACCACGGCAGTATTGGCTAAGTCGTACTTGCCCGATTTCAAAGCCTTGATGATGTCGCCCACGATGAGGGTGGCAGGGTAGCATACCTCGTTGTTGGCAAATTTCAGACCGAGTTCCGCACTCGCCTCGTCGCTCATGGGAAGTACCTCCACATCGTAGCCTATCAACTTGAGGATAGGGGGGATGATGGGGGTGAGATATTCGGTCATGAAGGGGGCGAGTATCTTGCGGTGCACGTCCTCCTTCCGGAAGACTTTTGTTTGGGGGAGGGGGGTGGATTTTAGTGAAACCTCTTCACTCTTCACTCCCTTGAGACTCTCTACGAGCGAACGCACACGCAGCTTCAGGCTTCCGATGTTGCTCACGTCGTCTATCTTCAGCAGCGTGAAGGGCTTGCCGTGGCGGCGCATGATGTCCCTGATCTCGTCCTGTATGAACGAGTCGGGACCGCAGCCGAAGCTGGTCATTTGTACGAAATGTATGTCGTTTCCCTGTCCTGCCGCCCACTGTGCACTCTTCATGATGCGGTTCATGTAGGCCCATTGCTTTACGAGGTAAGTGTCTGGCTGTGTGTCGGTTGTGCTGCGCACGATGTCGTCGCTAATCACGTTCACGCCCAGATTGGCTATCATTTCCGATAGTTTGTGTTGCACGAGAGGGTCTGTATGATATGGGCGACCGGCCAGGAGTATCGTCAACTTGCCGTCGGATTGCATATCCGCCGGAGCCTTCGTTCCCTCCAGTATCTTCAGGTTTTTCGCCTTGATGTCCTGGCAGTACTTCTCTTGTGCCTCGATGGCCTTTTGTAAAGCCTCTTTCGCCGTTTTCTTGCTCACTCCTAGGGTTTTGAGATACTCCACAATTTGCTTTTCCAGGAGCTTGCCGTTGGCGAAGTTGATAACGGGAGCGTCGAGAGGCTTCTGTAGGTCTATCACCGATTTGATGACATCGCTGTAGCCCGACACCACGGGACAGTTGAAACTGTTCAGCGTGTTCTCCGGGTCGTCGTTGTGCTCATACACCACGTAGGGCATGAGGATTCTATCCACCTCGGCATCCTCGTTCAGTTCCTTCAAGTGGCTGTGAGCCAGCTTGGCAGGGAAACAGATGTTGTCGCTCATCACCGTGTTCAAGGCTCCTTCGTATTTGCTGAAAGTAGATTCCGAGGAGAGGATGATGTCGAAACCGGCATGGCGCAGGAGGGCATTCCAGAAAGGATATTCCTCGTACATATTGAGAATGCGGGGAATGCCGATGGTGTGCTTGCCTTCGGATGTTTCCGATTGGGTCGGTCTGTCGAAGAGAAGTTGGTATTTATACGTGTAGATGTTCTCTCCCTTCACGTCGTTCTTGCCCTTGTTGTTGAATACTCGCTCGCACTTGTTGCCGGAATAATATTTGTTGCCTCCGGCGAAAGTGTATCGGGAAACATAGCAGTGATTCTCGCAGCCCTTGCATTGGAGCTGCTTGGTCTCGTAATGGGCGAGACTGAGAAGGTCGTCGATAGACCTTGCCGGCTCATTGCTTGTCTCTGAAATGGCGTGCAGCGCACAACCGTATGCGCCCATCAGTTCCGGCATATTGCTTCTTGCCACTTCCGTATTTGTCAATAGCTCGAAGGCCCTTACCACGGAGTCGTTTCTCATCGTGCCGCCCTGTACCACGATCTTACCTCCGAGATTGTCGCTGCCATGGAGTTTCAGTACCTTGTAGAGGCAGTTCTTGATGACGGAGTAGGAGATACCTGCGGAGATGTCGGCAATCGACGCTCCCTCCCTCAGCACCTGCTTCACCTTCGAGTTCATGAACACGGTGCATCGGGTTCCCAGGTCGCAGGGAGCCTTCGACTGGCAGGCGAGTTTGGCGAAGTCGCCCACGTTGTAGTTCATGTTGTTGGCGAAGGTCTGGATGAAGGTGCCGCAACCCGACGAACAAGCCTCGTTGAGTTCCATTCTCACCACAGCCCCTTTCTCCACGAAGATGGCTTTCATGTCCTGTCCGCCGATGTCGAGGATGAAGCTCACGTCGGGCATCAGCGAGGCGGCGGCACGCTCGTGCGCCATCGTCTCGATGATGCCGCTGTCCAGGTTGAAGGCTGCCTTGATGAGTTCCTCGCCGTAGCCTGTGCTGCAAGAACCTACGATTTCGAGTTCGGCCCCAGCGTGCGCCGCCTCTTCCTTGAGGGCACGCAGACCGTCGGCTACGGCCCCGATGGGGTTGCCGAGGTTCAGGCGGTAATTGGTGAATACAATGTCTTTTTCGAACACGGATTCCACGGAACTCACGGATTTTGTTGCTTCTTGCGAATTGAGTCTCACGGCGACAATCTTCGTGGTGGTAGAACCCGAGTCGATGCCGATTACAATCCTCTGTTTGCCTTTTTGCAGAGGCTTCGTCTCCGTGGCAAACTTGGCTTTCGATTTCAGCCAGTCCTGGTGCTCTTCCTCGTTCTTGAAGAGCGGCTTCAGACTGCTCGACCATTGTGTGTCGGTCTCCCGTTTCAGTTTCGCCATCAAATCCGTGAGATTCGTGAGAGCCGTGTGCGATTTCCTTGCCCGATACGCACACCCCAGGGCGGGTATCAGATTGCTGTTCTCCGATACAATAAAGTCGTTGGGGGAAAGATGCATGTAGTCGCAGAAAGCCTTGCGAAGGGCAGGGAGAAAGGTAAGCGGACCGCCGCAGAGGAGGATGGGAGACTCGAAGTTGATGCCATGGGAGAGGGTCACTACGGTCTGTACGGCGATGCTATGGAAGATGCTGGCGGCGATGTCTTCCTCTGGCAGATTGCGCGACATGAGGTTCTGCACATCGGTCTTGGCGAATACGCCGCATCGTGCAGCCATCGGATATACATGCTGGGCTTTCATCGCCAGTTCGCTCATCCGCTGGTTGTCTGCGCCCATGAGCACGCTCATCTGGTCGATGAAGGCACCCGTTCCTCCGGCGCAGTTGCCGTTCATGCGCAGCTCCATGCCGCCACCCGACTTGAAGAACACCACCTTGGCATCCTCGCCGCCGATGTCGATGAGGGCCTTTGCTTCGGGATGGGCGGTGCGGGCATATACGGAGGCAGCCACCACCTCCTGCACAAATTCCGCCTTTAGTTGTTCGGCCGTGGCCATTCCCACGCTTCCCGTCACGCAGAGGCTCACCTTGGCATCGCCCGTCAACTCATGGATTTCGCTGAAATAGCGTGATACAAGTTGGTTGACACGGGCGTTGTGGCGCTCGTATTTCGAGTAAACTATTTCTTGGCTGCTGTCGTCGATGACGGCTATCTTGGCTGTTGTGGAACCTACGTCCAGTCCTATATGAAAACGTGACATTTCCTTTTCTCCCATATCTTTCGGCAATCTTAACGAGTGCAAAATTACTAAAATTCTTTCAATAAGAGGAAAGAACTTGCTTATGCGTCCTTTATATTTAACATACTTTACGATGGCACTGTCGGGTACGAAAGGCTCGATTACAATATGCGTGTGCGAACACAGTTTCGGTATAAAGAGTGCCCCACTTTATCCCCATTCTCGGAGTTGGTACGGAGTTGGTACGGAGTTGATATGAAGAAAAGTTGGTTTTTGCCCCATTTCCCCCATTTCCCCCAGTGGGGCAAGTGGGGGAATTGGGGGAAATGGGGCACTTTACACTTCTTCGCAAACCACCATTTCCGTACCTTTATATATTACGATAATCTTGTGCAGCTTGGTCGTCTTGATGGCAGATGTCACCACCTCGCTCTCGGCGTAGCGGTTCACTTGGGCAAGGGCATCCTGATAGAGCTGCTGCACATGGGCGTCGGTGTCCTTCGACTTGGCGTACTTCAGTTCCACGATGTAGGAATCCTGCATATCGGAAAAACTCTCAACCAGCGGGCAGAGGAATATGTCGGCATATCCCTCCTGGGTGTCCTTTTCCGAGATGGGGCGGTAGAACTTGTTGTCGCAGGTCATGGCAAGGGTAAAGCCATGTACGAAGTACTCGCCCTTCTGGTGGTCACGTTGTGAGGAATATTGGTGCAGACGGTCGGCAATGTACTGGAAGTAAGGTTGCCATTTGCCTTCGTATGCCAGTTCGCTCTCCAGGTTTCCCTTCTCGTAGGCGTTATACTCCA
>CAVCCB010000114.1:0-6969 GCA_963600595.1 Subdoligranulum sp. APC924/74
TGTCGGCCTTGGTAAAGACGATGCAGAAGGGCACACCGCTCTCACCCAGCCAGTCCACAAACTCGCGGTCTATTTTCTGCTGGTCGTGGCGCACGTCTATTAGCACAAAGACGTTGGCAAGCTGCGGCCGCTGCAGGATATAGCTGCTGATCATCTGCTCCAGCTGCTTCTGCACGGTCTTGGAGCGCTTGGCGAATCCGTAGCCGGGGAGGTCTACAAGGTACCACTCGTTATTGATGATGAAGTGGTTGATAAGCAATGTTTTGCCTGGAGTGGCGGAGGTCTTCGCCAATCCCTTGTGGTTGCAAAGCATATTGATCAGGCTGGACTTGCCCACATTGCTTCTGCCAATGAAAGCATACTCATTCTTGTTGTCCTTCGGACACATGCTCACCCTGGGGGCGGATATCGTAAATTCTGACTTCTTTATTTCCATATTTCAATATTTTAATATTTTAATTTCACTTACGCCAGCTCCGAGAGCTCCAGCCATCTCATGCCCTTCTCGTCCAGCTCGTCCTTGATCTCGGGCAGTCGCTTGCTCTTCTCCGTGAGCTCCTCCACGGAAAGGGTGCCGCTGCAGAGCGCCCCCTCCAGGATTTTCTGTTCTTTCTCCAGAGCCTCGATGTCCTGGGTAAGCTGCTCGAACTCGCGTTTCTCCTTGTAACTCATCTTGCGGCGGTTACCGGGATGAACATTCCGTTTACCCGTTCCTGCCTCACCGTTGGCGGCATTAGCCAGACCCTTCTTAGCCTTCGACTCTGACTCGGCAAGCTCCTTGGGTTGCAGGCGACTCCACTCGCGGTACTGGGTGTAATTGCCGGGGAAATCCTTCACCACTCCGTCGCCCTTGAATACCAAGAGATGGTCCACCACCTTGTCCATGAAGTAGCGGTCGTGGCTCACCACAATCACACAGCCGGGGAAATCCTGAAGATATTCCTCCAGCACCTGCAGGGTCTGGATGTCGAGGTCGTTGGTAGGCTCGTCTAACACCAAGAAGTTGGGGTTCTGCATCAGCACCGTGCAGAGGTAGAGCTTTCTCTTCTCGCCGCCGCTCAACTTGTATACATAGTTGTGCTGCTCCTCGGGGGTGAAGAGGAAGAACTGTAGGAACTGCGAGGCGGTCATGTGCCTGCCGTTCCCCAGGTCGATGTAGTCGGCTATCTCGGTGATCACGTCTATCACCTTCTGGTCTTCGCTGAACTTCAGTCCCTCCTGCGAAAAATAGCCGAATTTCACCGTCTCTCCGATGTCAAACTTTCCCGAGTCGGGCTGCACCTCTCCGAGCAGCATCTTCACGAAGGTAGACTTTCCCGTGCCGTTGTTGCCCACGATGCCCATCTTCTCGAAGCGGGCGAAGTTGTAGTAGAAGTTGTCGAGAATCACCTTCTTCTGCCCCCTGTCGTCGAAAGCCTTGCTCACATACTGGCACTCGAAAATCTTGCTGCCGATGTATACGGCCGACGCCTTCAAGCGCACCTGCCGGTCCTCGATGCGCTGCCTGGCTACCTTCTCCAGCTCATAGAAAGCCTCCTCGCGGTAGCGGGCCTTGTGGCCGCGGGCCTGTGGCTGGCGGCGCATCCAGTCCAGCTCCCTGCGATACAGGTTCTTGGAGTGCTGTATCTCCGCCCGCAGGTTGTCCATACGCTCCTGGCGCTTCTCCAGGTAGTAGGCGTAGTTGCCGCGGTAGGTATATACGGTACGGCTGTCCAGCTCCAGGATTACGTCGCACACCTTGTCGAGGAATGAGCGGTCGTGAGTCACCATGAAGATGGTCTTGTTGCCGCGGTTCAGGAAAGCCTCCAGCCACTCTATCATCTCCAGGTCGAGGTGGTTAGTGGGCTCATCGAGCATCAGGAAGTCGGGTTCGGTAATCAGTACGTTGGCGAGCGCCACGCGCTTCTGCTGTCCGCCGCTGAGCTGCCCCATGGGCTGCTCCAAGTTGGTGATGTGCAACTGCGTTAGAATCTGCTTAGCCTTCAGCACTTTCTCGGGATCCCCCTCGTGATGGAAGCAAGCGTCGAGTACACTCTCCTCGGGGTCAAACTTGGGCGACTGCTCAAGGAAGCCCACTTTCAGGTCGCGGCGATAGACGATGTCGCCTCCCTCGTAACCCTCCTTTCCCATGAGCACAGACATGAGGGTGGACTTTCCCGTGCCGTTGCGCGCCACGAGCCCCACCTTCTGTCCCTCCGCGATAGAAAAGGATATATTCTCAAAAAGAACCTGCGCCCCAAAGCGTTTGGTGAGGTTCTGAACGTCCAAAAACGGTATCTGATTAGCCATTATTCTAAATTTTGTTGCAAAGATAAGCAAAAAATTTGGCAGAAACGAATTTTTTAATTATCTTTGCACTCGGATTTTTATACGAACTTGGTGTTTCCGTTCGTGAAGCACCTTCTCTCAATCGAAAATTTCATACATACATATATATAATTTATGTACAGCAAAGACGAATTAGTATCCAAGAGTGTCGTAGAACTCAAGGCCATCGCAAAGGAGATGGGCGTCAAGATCAAGTCTGGAGACAACAAAGAAACCATTGTCTACACCCTCCTCGACGCACAGGCTGAACAGCCTGCCCAGGAAGCTGCGAGCAAGCGCAAGAGAACGCGCATCACCAAGAAAGAAGATAGAGTATACTCCGTGAACGGTACGGAAGGGGAAAACTATGACGTAATGAAGAACCAGGCCAGCGGCCCCGCCGGAGCCACCCAAGAGCCGTCGCTTTTCAACGAAGAGGCTATGTTACCGGCTGCCCAGGAGCCGGAAAACACACAACCTCTTGCAAACGCCACAGAAGAAACCGCCGCCGGTGAGACACAGCCCGGGGCGGATCCTCTGGCAGCCTTCCCCAAGCATCGCGGACGAAAGAGCAAGGCTGAACTCGAGGCTATCGCTGCAGCCAGGGCAGAAAGCATCAGACAGCAACAAGCCGCCCTTCAGGCAGCCCAGCAGCTGGACGCCGACGTCCAGCCAGATGGAGGCGAAGAGCCCACCACCACCCAAGGAGATGTCATCCCCGAAGCCACTTTCAACGGAAGCGAGGAAGCCGCTGACGGAAGCGATCTGATGGCTCAGCTGCAAGCCAAGATGAATGCACAGAACGGGGAGAAAATCGCAGAGCCAACCCCCACGAAAACGCCAGTGAACGCACCTGCAAACCCAGACGGAATATGGGAGGGAGATCCCGGCGACGGAACAGACTTCATCCCTGTGGTGGACCTGCCCATAGAAGACCAAGCGGCAATGCCCAGCTTCGACATCTTCGATCGCCCCATGACACCCAACGCACCCGTTGCCAACAACCAGCCGGCAGTGCCGGCAGCTACATCAGAGCCGGAGCAGCAGTCATACGATTTCACAGACATCATCTCGTCCAACGGAGTGCTGGAGGTAATGCCAGACGGCTACGGATTCCTTCGCAGCAGCGACTACAACTACCTTTCATCCCCCGATGACGTGTATGTAGCAGTCAACGTCATCCGCCGCTACGGCCTGAAGACTGGAGATGTCATCCAATGCCGGGTACGTCCGCCCCATGAGGGAGAGAAATACTTTCCCCTCACCAGCATCGAAAAAATCAACGGAAGGGAACCTAACGAAGTGCGCGACCGCGTGCCCTTCGAGCACCTCACGCCGCTCTTCCCCAACGAGAAGTTCACACTCTGCGGTAACCCTGCCACCACCAACCTCAGCACGCGCATCGTAGACCTATTCTCGCCCATCGGCAAGGGACAGCGCGCACTGATTGTAGCACAACCCAAGACTGGTAAGACCATCCTCATGAAGGATATCGCCAACGCCATCGCCGCCAACCATCCCGAGGCATACTTGATGATGCTCCTCATTGACGAGCGCCCCGAGGAGGTGACAGACATGGCTCGCACCGTCAATGCGGAGGTTATCGCCTCCACCTTTGACGAGCCTGCCGAGCGCCATGTCAAGATCGCCGGCATCGTGCTGGAAAAAGCCAAGCGCATGGTGGAGTGCGGACACGACGTGGTCATCTTCCTCGACTCCATCACCCGTCTCGCCCGTGCCTACAACACCACCGCACCCGCATCCGGCAAGGTGCTCACCGGTGGTGTAGATGCCAACGCCCTGCAGAAGCCGAAGCGTTTCTTCGGTGCAGCTCGCAACATCGAAGGCGGCGGATCGCTCACCATCATCGCCACTGCCCTCATCGACACCGGCAGCAAGATGGACGAGGTCATCTTCGAGGAATTCAAGGGAACCGGCAACATGGAGCTGCAGCTCGACCGCTCACTCAGCAACAAGCGCATCTTCCCAGCTGTCAACCTCGTGGCTTCTTCTACCCGCCGCGACGATCTGCTGCAGGACAAGACCACGCTCGACCGTATGTGGATTCTCCGCAAGTTCATTTCCGACATGAACTCCATCGAGGCAATGAACACCATCCACAGCAGCATGCAGCGCACCCGAAACAACGACGAATTCCTACTCAGCATGAACTCATAAACAGAGTGCGATGTCCGGTTCACACGCAACTCAATTGTTCAACTCCAAAGCCCCGGACATATTTACAGACTTATTTTTTAATCGTCACTGAATGAAAAAGACTCCCAACCCTACATGATTCCATCGGGTTGGGAGTCTTTTTATCAGGCTCATTCCCGGCGAATGGCATTGACGAATTGTTCTTCTGCTGCGAGGCACCTTTCTCAAACCTCTATCACTCCACCTTCATCGCTGAGGTAGCTCTCGGAGAAAACCTCCCTTGCTTCCTTCAGCAAGAGCGATTCGTCATTATAACGCGCACTGTAATGCCCCAAAAACAACTTGCCCACTTCGGCATCCCTGGCGACGAGTGCCGCCTGGCGAGCCGTGCTGTGGTAATAGAGCTTGGCGCGGTCCTCGTTCTCGGTGGTATAGGTACTCTCGTGATAAAGCACGGTCACACCTTTCACCTTCTTATATAGCTCGGGCATAAACCGGGTATCGCTGCAATAGGCATAGCTGCGGGGGGGCTCAGCAGGTTCCACCAGTTTGGCGTTGGCTATCGTCCCGCCATCGGCATTGACCCAGTCTGCACCATTCTTGATGTTGTTGATTTGGCTCATGGGGATTCCATAGAAGTCTATCATGTCGCGGCGTATGTGGGGCAGCGTGGGTTTCTCCCTGAAAAGGAAGCCGCAGCACGGAATGCGGTGGCAAAGAGGAACTGTTTCAACAGTCACCGACCTGTCGTCATACACCACTTGAGACTGTCCGGTGTCCACGGGAACAAACTCCACCTCATACTCCATCGTTTTAAGGAAGAAGTCAATCTGTTGCTTGAACAAAGATTCGTAATCAGCAGGGGCATACACTCTTAGCTTAGCCGTCCTACCCAGCATCCCGAACGTAGAGAGCAAGCCCAGCAAGCCAAAGCAATGGTCGCCGTGCAAATGGGAAATAAAGATGGAGTTGACCTTGGCAAAGTGAACATGCGTGCGGCGCAACTGCATCTGCGTGCCCTCGCCGCAATCCACCATAAAAAATTTGCCCCTTATCTCTACAACCTGCGCCGACGCACCATGACGGAGCGTGGGAAGCGCACTTCCGCATCCCAGTATGTATACACGAAACGGTTCCATGCCTTATCCCTGCCGT
Organism: Subdoligranulum sp. APC924/74; assembly: GCA_963600595.1. GTDB lineage: Bacteria > Bacteroidota > Bacteroidia > Bacteroidales > Bacteroidaceae > Prevotella. The sequence goes on from CAVCCB010000114.1 coordinate 5,620, forward strand.
TTGAATACGAAGATGCCCGTCTTATTCTCCAGGAGCAGGCTGTCGGGACCCAACTTACTAATACTGAAGGTATCGGTATTGAGCAACAACTTACCATTGAGAATCTTCCACGAGGTCCAAGGGTTGGTCTCCACTTTCACGTTGTTCTTCACCTCACCGCCTTCAAGAATCTCGAAATTCTTGTCAATGCTGGTCCATTTGCCCAACAAGGAAGTGAGGTTGATGACATGCTGCGCCACATATTCCCCGTCGGCATCCTTATAGCAGATGAGGGCGATGCGGTCTCCCGAAAGCAGCCCTCCCTGCACTATGCAGGAATCCCCGTCATCGATGAGGACACTAAGAGAGTCACCGCTGTCAGCGAGGAATTCCAGCGAATGCATGGAAGTTCCCTCACCGCAAACTCCATAAATTGTGGTGTCTGCGGTCTCCTCCACCTGCAGGGAGTCGTTGGATGAGATGACGGAAGCCTGCCTTTTGTCCTTGCAACTGTTCACTGCGAACAGGGAAAGCAGCGCTACTACTATGTAAAATAATCTTTTCATAAGCACAAATATTTCTTAAGTGTGTTATCTTTATTGTAGGAACAGTTCCGGATCATTCCACCCAGGAATCGGCTTTTCTCTCAGCCTCCTTGGCTTCATCCCATAACAAGTCCATTTCCTCCAAAGTCATATCCTTCAAGTTCTTGCCTTGCTTCATGGAATGGTCTTCCACATAGTTGAAGCGGCGGATAAACTTCAGGTTGGTCTGTTCGAGGGCATTGTCGGGATTGAGCTTGTAGAGGCGTGCGGCATTGATGACGGAGAAGAGGAAATCACCCAGCTCCTTCATGGAATTTTCCCTATCCTCCTTCTCCAGCTCAGCCTTCAGCTCGCCGATTTCCTCATAGACCTTGTCCCACACATCCTTCCTGTCCTGCCAGTCGAAGCCCACGTTGCGGGCCTTGTCTTGAATGCGATAGGCCTTGATCAAAGACGGCAAGGCATCAGGCACGCCGCTCAACACGCGCTCATTGCCATCCTTCTCCTGCTGCTTAATCTGTTCCCAGGTCTTCTCCACGGCAGAGGCAGTAGAAGGACGCTCAGCGGAATCTTCCGCACCGTCTTCAGACTTCTGACTTCCGACTTCAGACTCCCTATATACCACTTGCCCGGTATCGTTGATATACATGTCAGGATTGGAGACGGTCCAGTCTCCCTCTTCCTTCCAGTTGATGAAAGGGTGACGGAACATCAGTTTGTCAGCCTCCTGGTTGCAGACATCGCAAATGTCAAACTCGCCATCCTCCCTTCCTATGATGGAATAGAACATGACGTGTTCCAGCACATCCCCCAGTTCCTTCTTGAT
>CAVCCB010000115.1:0-6920 GCA_963600595.1 Subdoligranulum sp. APC924/74
GCGTATGGGCGAGCTTCCGTTACCAGAGCAAGCAGTACATCAACAAGACCAACTCGCTCTACTTCAACGGCCGTTGGGAGACCTTCGGCGGCATCGACTACAATATGAACAAGCACGTGAGCTTCTCCGTCAACTTCATCAACTTCTTCAACACGAAGGGTTGTTCCGGCAGCATCGGTGCAGCCGACCTGCTCGAGGATGTCTCCGCCTACAAGAACTACGTGATGGCAGGCACCTACATCCGTCCGTTCACCGTGGAGTTTGCCGCCCACATCAACTTCTAACAGTGCACAAATACTGGCTCAGGGGAAATTGTCTATCCACGGCAATTCCCTTGAGCCATTTTTTCTCCTTTTTATTTTGTTTTCCCACCGAAATGTCGTATTTTTGCAGAAACAAAGGGATACGTCAAGGCAGTCGGCAAATCAACGACAGACACACGAAATGGTCAGGACAAAAGATCCTTCAGTTAAATAAATAGATGACATGTTGGCTGTAGACGTAGGATGTAGCGAAAAACGAAGCCTGCTTCATAAGCTATCGAAGCCTATTGCATTGAGCATCGAAGCCAGTTGCGTTAGACATCGAAGCCAGTTGCGTTTTTTGCATAGTGATACACCAAGTGTCCATCCATTTAACGGAAGAACTGGACCAAACGCCCTGTAAACACAATAAAAACAAGTGCCGGAAACGGTGCAGTAAAAAAAATAAGACTATGGCTAAGCATCCTTTCTGGAATGATGATTATTGGCTCTTGCTGTTACAGTTGTATCAGAAAAAGCCTATGGGGGTAAAGCCTCTTTATTCGAAGGGGATGGTAGACCTCAGTCTGGAACTGCACATTCCACCCACTTTCCTCCATACCCAAATGTTTAAGCTGCGTATGCTTACAGCACCCGTCCAGCGACTATGGGACACGTATGGCAAGCACCCTGCAAAACTGGAAAAAGCCATCAGCCGTCTGCGCAGAATGGAGGGTTATGGCAACGCCAAGGCTTTCTATGAAGGGGTTACGCTGAACGAAACATTCGAGAAAGACTGGAAACCGCTTAAGTCTGAAGCCTCACTGACACCAGTCAAACTCACTCTCATTCTTGAACTCTATTTCCAACTTACCCCTATCACCATGGTGGCTGAGACACCGGAGGTCGTAGAACTCGCCAAGTTGACGGGCCTCACTCCCGATTTGGTGGTCCGTGTGCTGGAACTCTACACCTCGTGCGACCCCTACTTGCGCAAGAAAGAAACACCAGACGACCCGCTGCTTGGCGACTGCCAGGAGGTATGGCAACGTTACGGCAACGGGAATCCTGACAAGCTCTATCAGTATGCCAGCGACCTGAAAGAATATTTCAAATAAGAAAACAGGACCAGAACTCAAAACGAAAAAACGTATGGCTCAGAAGCTTATTCAGACAGAAGAACAAAAACTCCAGCAGCTTCAGCGACTCTCTGCACAGCAGTTCCTGCAAGTAAGGCTGCTCGAAATGCCGCTGACCGAACTGGAGAACACCATCAATACCGAACTGGACGACAATCCGGCACTGGAGCGGGATGATGCTGGAGATGCACTTACCGGACAGACGGGCGACGACAATGCCCTGCCCGCAGACGGCGACTCTGATAATGAAGACGAGACATACGAAGCGAAAAACGAAAAGGAAGAAAGGGAAGATGCACTCGACTCGGCGCTTGAGGGAATTGGTCAGGATGACGAAATGCCACCATGCTATACGGAACGCTCACGGACACAGGACGATGCCGATTACGAGGAAATGGTATACGGAGATGCCAGTTCTTTCTACGATAGCCTGAAGGAGCAGATGGAGATGCTGCCGCTCAGCGAGCAGGAGAAGAACATCATGGAATATCTCATAGGATCGCTCGACAACGACGGTCTGCTGCGCAAGGACCTGGACAGTATCTGTGATGAACTTGCCATCTACCAGAATATAGACGTTAGCGTCGAGGAAGTGGAACGTCTGCTCAAGACGCTCCAGACATTCGACCCGGCAGGCGTAGGGGCAAGGAGTTTGCAGGAATGTCTGCTGTTACAGGCCAGACGGTTGCCCAAAGGCGTTCTGCGCAAGTCGATGGAGGAGGTATTTACCGACTACTTCAAGGAGTTTACCAAGAAACACTGGAAAAAGATAAAGGAAGAGCTGGAACTGAACGACACCCAACTGGCAACACTTCAGGAAGAAATAAAAAAACTCAACCCTAAGCCCGGTGCTTCATTGGGCGAGACATTAGGAAGAAACCTACAGCAGATTACGCCCGACTTCATTGTTGACACCAATGATGACGGCAGCGTGACCTTTACGCTCAATCAGGGCGACATTCCCGAACTGTCCGTCTCGCCATCCTTTATAGAGCTCATAGACACCTACCGAAAAAACAAGGGCAACATGAGCCGCCAAGACAAGGAAGCATTACTTTATGCCAGGGAGAAGGTAAACAAGGCCATGGGCTTTATCGAGGCGGTCAAACAGCGCCAAAACACGCTCGTCTCTACCATGAAGTCCATCATCGCACTACAGCACAAGTTCTTCGTAGACGGCGACGAGACGGAACTGCGCCCCATGATTCTGAAGGATGTGGCAGACCGCACCGGTCTCGACATCAGTACCATATCGAGGGTAGTCAACGTAAAATATGCACAAACCCGGTGGGGCATCTTCCCGTTGAAATTCTTCTTCAATGAGGGATTCTCGGTCAATGGGGGCGAGGAGGTGTCTACCCGTAAGATAAAATTGGCTCTGCAGGACATCATCAACCACGAAGACAAGAAAAAGCCGTTCAGCGACGATACGTTGGCAAAGTTGATGAAAGAGAAGGGGTTCCCCATCGCACGCCGCACGGTGGCCAAATACAGGGAGCAGTTGGGCATACCCGTAGCCCGACTAAGATAATACAAGCGCATGAAAGAAAAAAACATCATACTGACTGCACGTATCGTGAGTATGCTCTTCACGCCGTTCTACCTCCCGCTGGTGGGAATGGTGGCACTGTTCATCTTCAGCTATATGGCTCTGTTGCCATGGAGCTACAAGGTGTTCATGCTGCTTACCGTCTATCTCTTCACCATCCTCATGCCGTCGGTGCTCATCCACATATACAGGCGCTACCAGGGGTGGAGCACTACCGAACTGGGTAAAAAGGAGCGGCGCATCGTGCCCTACATCATCTCTATCGTTTGCTACTTCGGGTGCTTCTTTCTTATGGAGTACCACAACACACCGCGTGTCATGAGTATCATCCTCGTGGCTGCCCTGTTGATACAGATGGTGTGTGCCCTTGTCAATGTGTGGTGGAAGATTTCCACACACACAGCTGCCATCGGTGGTGTGGCCGGTGCCTTGTTGGCCTATTCGCAGGGCTTCTCGTTCAATCCTTTGTGGTGGCTATGTACGATACTCATACTGGCTGGCATGGTGGGTTCTGCCCGCATGATATTGCGCCAGCACAGTCTGTCGCAGGTAGTAACAGGATTTTTCGTAGGCCTGGTTTGTGCCCTTGTAATAATTTGACAAACCGAACCATTTTTACTGGAACAAGAACAAAGAAGAGAAAATAAAATAATAGCACTATGAAACCATTAGTAAGCATTATCATGGGCAGTACAAGTGACCTGCCTGTTATGGAAAAAGCATGTAAGTGGTTGGACGACAACCAAATTCCTTTTGAGGTAAATGCCCTCTCGGCCCACCGCACTCCCGATGCCGTAGAGACCTTTGCCAAGGGTGCCAAGGATCGTGGCGTGAAGGTCATCATCGCCGCCGCCGGTATGGCAGCCGCCCTTCCCGGTGTCATCGCCGCCTCTACCCCGTTGCCAGTCATCGGCGTACCAATCAAGGGGATGCTCGACGGACTCGACGCCATGCTGAGCATCATCCAGATGCCCCCGGGGATTCCTGTGGCTACTGTTGGTGTCAATGCAGCGCAGAACGCAGCCATCCTTGCCGCAGAGATGATTGCCCTCAGCGATGAAGAAGTGGCCAAGAAGGTGGATGCCTGGAAGGCCGGACTTGGTGCCAAGATAGAAAAGGCCAACAAGGACTTGGCCGAAGTAAAATACGATTACAAGTGTAACTAAATGGTAGATTTATTCAATTATCGTCGCCGCCCATCTTCCGTAGTCCACATCGGTGACCTCGACATGGGTGGCGACAATCCTGTCCGTATCCAGTCCATGACCACCACCAATACGAATGACACCGAGGCATGCGTTCGTCAGGCGGAGGAAATCATCAAAGCTGGCGGTGAACTGGTGCGCTTCACCACCCAAGGCTCACGCGAGGCAGAGAATATGAAGAACATCAATGCCGGCATCCGTGCTGATGGTTACGACACACCGCTTGTGGCTGATGTCCACTTCAATCCAAATGTGGCAGATGTGGCTGCCCTCTACTGCGAGAAGGTACGCATCAATCCCGGCAATTATGTTGACCCCGCCCGCAAGTTTATCAAGCAGGAATATACCGACGAGGAATACGCCCAGGAACTTAAGAAGATAGAGGAACGCTTTGTGCCGTTCCTCAACATTTGCAAGGACAACCACACTGCCGTCCGCATCGGTGTGAACCACGGTTCGCTCTCCGACCGCATCCGCAACCGCTACGGCGATACGCCCGAGGGCATCGTGGAGAGTTGTATGGAGTTCCTCCGCATCTGTAAGAAAGAAAACTTCAACGATGTAGTTATCTCCATCAAGGCATCCAACACGGTGGTAATGGTACGCTCCATGCGCCTACTGGTAAGCGAGATGGAGAAAGAAGGCATGAACTATCCGCTCCACCTTGGTGTGACAGAGGCCGGCGAAGGCGAGGACGGTCGCATCAAGAGTGCCGTAGGTATCGGTGCCCTCCTGGCAGACGGCATCGGAGATACCGTTCGCGTGAGCCTCAGCGAGGAGCCGGCAGCGGAGATTCCTGTGGCTCGCCATTTGGTAGACTATGTCGGCAAAAAGCAAGGCCAGTTGATGATTCCGGGTGAGACCTGTCCTTCGTTCGACTGGCTCCACCCTACCCGTCGCGAAACTGCGGCTGTGGGAAACATCGGCGGCAACCACGTTCCTGTTGTCATCAGCAACCGTATCAATGGCGAGAGCACCGTTTGCGACAATGAAGACTGCAAGCCCGACTATATATATATAGGTGGAAAGATGCCCCGACAGTTTGTGCCGGGCCAGAGCTACATCGTGGACTACAATATCTACGACACTCTGAACAGCAAGCCCGAGACCACAGGTTGCAAACTCTACCCTATTTTTCCTGCGATGGCCATGCCGCTCATCGCCAGCATCAAGGCGGAAATAAAATTCCTCACCCTCCAGTTTGGCACGCCTTCGGCAGAGTATCTAGCTTGCCTCAAGGCCCATCCCGAGGTGGTAGTGGTCTGCATGAGCAACCATCAGAACCGCTTGGGCGACCAGCGTGCATTGGTACATGAAATGATGAACGCAGGGGTGAAGAACCCTGTTATCTTTGCCGAGATGTACCAGCACTCAATGCCGGAAAAGAGCGACTTCCAACTGGAGGCTGCTGCCGACATGGGGGCACTGATGATCGACGGACTGACCGACGGCATCTGGCTGATGAACAACGGCGACATCCCCGCAGAAACCATCGACGAGACTGCCTTCGGCATCCTGCAGGCAGCCCGCTTGCGCACCTCGAAAACCGAATACATCAGTTGCCCGGGCTGCGGCAGAACCCTCTACGACCTGCGTGAAACCATTGCCAAGATACGAGAGGCCACCAAGGGTATGAAGGGCTTGAAGATTGGCATCATGGGCTGTATAGTGAACGGTCCTGGCGAGATGGCAGACGCCGACTATGGTTATGTAGGAGCAGGCCCCAACAAGGTAAGCCTCTATCGCAAACAGGTTTGTGTAGAGAAGAACATTCCGCAGGAAGTGGCGGTAGAGCATCTGCTCGCCCTTATCGACGGAGATAGAAATATCTAAAAAACGGGAGTAAAGACATGACATCAAGGATAATAGTCTTTACTCCTTTTTTTTATCTTTTCTTCTTGAGAATCCTGCACAAGACACACATCAAGAATCATGAAGTATATAATATTAGATTTTGACGGAACCATCGGCGACTCACAGACACTTATCGTAAAAACATTCCAAGACACCATGCGCAAGATGGGCAAGGAGATAAAGTCGGCGGAAGAATGCGCCAACACCATCGGCATGCGACTGAACGAGGCTTTCGCCTTGCTTTACAACACATCCATCGAGGAGGGCGAGAAGTGTGCAATGGTTTATCACAAAATTTTCGAGGAGAACAGGGCAAAGTTGGGCATGATGCCCTTTCCTCATGTCATAGAGACCATCAAGGAACTCTACAGGCGTGGATTCATCCTGGCTGTAGCAAGCAGCCGTGGACGTGACTCGTTGGTAGGACTCATCAAGCAGATGGGCTTCGCCGACTGCATCACTTCCATGGTGGCACAAGAGGATGTCATCCATGTGAAGCCCGATACTGACATGGTGTTCAAGGCTTTGATGGAGATTGCCGGCATGAGTGTGGACAAGGACGACTGTCACGAATTGCCGGAGGCCCTGAGACCAATGCTGTCCGACACCTTGGTAGTAGGCGACATGACCTTTGATGTGGACATGGCACACAACGCTGGGGTGAAGGCTTGCGCCGTGACTTATGGCAACGGAACAAAAGCGCAATTGGCTTCTGCGGAATGGATTATCGATGATTTCTCGGAACTGCTAGAGATTGTGTCGTAGTGTACCGACTACTGCAGACACTGCGTTCTGTTCTAACATCGCAAGGATACCAAGCATGATGGTGTAAGAACCCCATTGTAACGATGTAAGAAAGCCGTCTCGTACGATTGTTGGCAGTTGCCGTGATTATGGATGGCAATTGCCGTGATTATGGATGGCAATTGCC
>CAVCCB010000116.1:0-6886 GCA_963600595.1 Subdoligranulum sp. APC924/74
TAATGGCAAGCTTAACTGCGTACACTATATTTTGAGGGGGTGCTGAGTAGTTACTATTTTGATGAAAGCTAAGAAAAGTAAAGGATTTAACATCTATTAATGTTCAACGAAGCAAGATTTCAGTTATCCCCGCATTTTTACATATGAGCACAAGGAGAAATCCGGGCATCACAAACAATGGAACGAAAAAATAAAGAACATAATTTAAACTTTGAGAAAATGAAAAAATTATTATCTATCTTGGCATTCTGCGCCGCAACGATGGCATTCACATCTTGCGACACCGGTACTTCATCCGCATGGACTCCTCTGACCCCAACAGAGAAAGCAGCATGCTTCAGTCAGGTGGCAGGCACTTATAACGGCAAAATGATGTACTACAGCGTAAGCGATTCTGCCAAAAGCGCCACAACCGACACACTCAAGGTGAGCTGGACTATCGGCACCGGCTTGGGCGCAGACACCACAGTGACCGTGAACAACATCCCCGTGGCGATTATCGCAAAATACATCTCAGAGGAAAAGGTCAGCAAGGCTTTGGCAACAAACGAGGGCACTATGCAACTCAAGAGTCCGATATACTTCTACCAGACCAGTCCTGCAGCATTCCTTCTCCAACCCGAGGTGGTGAAATGCCCCATCACCTACGACGGCGGTTCACACACCATCAGTCTGTACTTCTACCAAAGTACCATCAGCGCAGTCACAAGCTACGGTTTCTTCAACACGTCGCAGAACGCACTCAGGATGGACTTCCTCTTAGGAGGTTATAAGCTGGACGCCACCGACAACAGCAGCAAAGACCTGAAGACTCTGTCATACAAGGTCAACGGCAGATCATACAGCTATGCTCCGCTGGTATTCGTGGCCACGAAATAACTGTAACAATCATATTATATTCTCTAATTAAAAAGGCGAAAAAAGCGCGACAGTCCGTAAAGATTGCCGCGCTTTCTCTTTGTTTATCAATCATATACACAGATATCCTACGCTTCCTTCCTCCAAAGTTTGCTCATATCCTCCAGGCTCTTGCCCTTGGTCTCGGGAACGAGTTTCCACACGAAGAGGGCGGCAATGATACAGATGGCACCGTAGAGACCATAGGTGAACCAGTGGCCGAAGTCATCGCCCGGTGTCAAGTGCATATTGAACATCGGCACGAAGGTGGAAGAGACGATGAAGTTGAATACCCACTGGAAGGCAACGGCAATTGCCACGGCAGCACCGCGGATGGTGTTGGGGAACAGCTCTGCGATGAGCACCCATGCGATGGGACCCCAGGAGAACATGAAGCTGGCACTATACACCATGATGCTGAGCATCGTGACAGTGCTGAGTGCTGCATTGCCGAAGGTGAGCGCCACGCCCAGGGCACCAACTGCCATACCGATGGAACCACAGATAAGCAAAGGCTTGCGGCCCAACTTCTCCACCGTGAACACGGCGACGAGCGTGAACGAGATATTCACCACACCCATGATGACGGTCTGCACCATCGGGTTGCCCATGCCCATATCCTGGAAGATGCGGGGAGCATAATAGAGGACGGCATTGATGCCCACAGCCTGCTGGAACACGGAGAGCATCACGCCCACGAAGATGCACATGAAGCCATAGGAGAAGAGCTTTTCGGTCTTCACGGTGACGGTGTTCTTGATGTCATCAATGATCTCACGCGCCTTGTCGGAGCCATTGATCTTGGAGAGGATGCCATACGCCTTCTCGTCCTGTCCCACCATCACGAGATAGCGGGGAGTCTCGGGCACAAAGCAGATGAGGAAAGTGAACAAACCTGCTGGCACACATTCACTTCCGAACATATACCTCCATCCCGTCTCGATGGTCCACTGGGCATCCACCATGTTGGCGATGGCACCTGCTGCATCATAGATGGGATTGGCATGCTCGCCCATGATGATGAAATTGACGAAATACACCACCAGCTGGCCGAAGATGATGGCGAACTGGTTCCAGCTGACAAGCATTCCACGGATGTTGCTCGGCGCAATCTCGCCGATATACATCGGGCAGATGGCAGAAGCCATACCCACGCCGATGCCGCCGAGAACACGATAGAAGTTGAACACCACGAGCAGCGTCCAGTCGGCATGCCCCTGGGGCAGGATGTAGCTTTCCGGTTCCATGGATCCCCATGCGGAGAGGAAGAAGCAGACGCCCGCAAAGATGAGCGAGCGCTTGCGTCCGAACTTGCTGGCGAAGAGTCCGGAGAGAGAACTGCCGATGATACATCCGATGAGCGCACTGGAGGAAGTGAACCCGTGCATAAAGTCGGTGTACTCGAAATCACTCGCACCCTTGAAGAATGCCTGCAAACCCTTTTCGGCACCCGAGATGACAGCTGTGTCATAGCCGAAGAGGAGGCCGCCCAAGACGGCGACCATCACGATTGAGATAAGATAGGCCTTAGAGCCCGTTTGTTTTTGTTCCATTATTTATTAGGTTTTATTGTTCTTTTATATTAAATAATACGCACAACCTTCGGTTTTCCCCCATTTTTTTTGTAAATTTGCAACCAAAATAGACTTTACGACAATGAACATAACAGATTTTCTAAATAATGAGGGACAGGGAAAGGGCTTTTCCTTCGAGGTGTTGCCCCCTTTGAAAGGCAACGGAACGGCGGCACTCTTCCGCACCATCGACAGTCTGAAGGAGTTCGGCCCCCGCTTCATCAACATCACCACCCACCACAGTGAGTATGTGTACAAGGAGGTGGAGAACGGACTGCTCACCCGCCAGCGCGTGCGTCGCCGTCCCGGCACGATAGCCATCGCCGCCGCCATCCAGAACAAGTACGACATCCCCGTCATCCCCCACGTCATCTGCAGTGGAGCCTCGGTGGACGACATCGAGTACGAGTTGCTCGACCTACAGTTCCTGGGCATCTCCAACCTCCTGTTGCTCCGTGGCGACAAGGCGAAGGAAGACAGGCAGTTCACCCCCACGGAGAACGGCCACACCCACGCCACAGACCTCATCAAGCAGGTGGCACGGTTCAACGAGGGCTACTTCGCCGACGGCACCGCCATCAAGCATCCGGGCGAGAAATTCTGTTACGGAGTGGCTTGCTACCCCGAGAAGCACGAGGAGGCTCCCAACATGGAGCAAGACCTGCTGCACCTGAAGGAGAAGCAAGACCTGGGCGCATCCTATGCCGTGACCCAGCTCTTCTACGACAACCAGAAGTTTTACGACTTCGTGACAAAGGCACGCCAGGCGGGCATCACCCTCCCCATCATCCCCGCCATCAAGCCCTTCGCCAAGCTGAGCCAGCTCACCGTGGTGCCCAAGACCTTCCACTGCGACATCCCCGAGGAACTGGCGCAGGAGGTACTGAAGTGCAAGACCGACGATGACGCCAAGGCACTGGGCGTGGAATGGACAGTGAGCCAGGTGAAGGACCTCTTCGACCACGGCTACAACAACGTGCATTTCTTCACCGTGTCGGCAGTGGAGTCGGTAAGGCAGATTGCCAAGATTTTGTTCTAAATCAGAAAAGAAGAGAGAGTATCCCATCCTAATCCCCCAAGGGAAGAGGAGAAATTCCAAGAAGAAGAGGAGAATTTCCAAGAGAAGAAGATATGAAATTCAGCGAAGTGATAGGTCAGAAGGAGGTGTGCGGGCGCCTCGTGAAGATGGCTGAGGAGCAGAAGGTTCCCCACGCCCTGCTCTTCTGCGGTCCCGAGGGATGCGGCAAGATGGCTGTGGCTCTCGCCTTCGCCAGCTACCTGCTGGGCGAGCGCGAGGAGGAGACACCCGGGAACCGCCGTGCCGTGGCGATGCTGAAGAAATGGGAGCATCCCGACCTGCACTTCACCTACCCCACCATCAAGTCGGCTTCCATGAGCAGCGACCACCAGCCCGTGAGCGACGACTACGCCAAGGAATGGCGGCAACTGCTTGCCAAGGGTCCCTACTTCCAGGTGAGCGACTGGCTCTCGGAGATGGGCGACTCCAACAAGCAAGCCATCATCACCGGCGAGGAGAGCGACTCCCTGTCGAGACAACTCGGCATGACATCGAGCCAGGGCGGATACAAGGTAAGCCTGATATGGCTGCCCGAGCGCATGAACCAGACGAGCGCCAACAAGATACTGAAGCTCCTGGAGGAACCGCCCTCGCAGACCAAGTTCATCCTCGTGAGCGAGCATCCCGAGCAGCTGTTGGAAACCATCCGGAGCCGCACGCAACGCATCGACTTCAAGAAGATTGCCACGCCCGACATGGAGCAGGCACTCATCGGGCGCCGGGGACTGGAGCAAGACATGGCGCACCGCATCGCACGCATTGCCAACGGCAACTGGAACCTCGCCATGGAGGAACTGGACTCCGGCAACGAGAACCGCCAGCACCTCGACATGTTCATCATGCTGATGCGACTCGCCTACCTGCGCAACATCCACGACCTGAAGAAATGGAGCGAGGTGGTGTCCACCTTCGGAAGGGAGAAGCAGAAGCGGATGCTCGACTACTTCATGCACATGCTCCGGGAGAGCTTCATGTACAACTTCCGCCAGCCCGAGCTGAGCTACATGACCCAGGACGAGGAGAACTTCGCCAAGAACTTCGCCCGCTTCATCAACGAAGCCAACATCATCGACATCTCCAACCTCTTCGAAGAGAGCAAGCGGTTCATCGCACAGAACGCCAACCCGAAGATCGTGTTCTTCGACCTCGCGCTGAAGATTATCGTGCTGCTCATCAGGAAGTGACACTAGGAAAATGTTAAGTGTTAAATGTTAAATGTTAAATTTGGCATAAGCAATCATTGACAGGTAATATTTACGAAGGTTATCACCTACTTAACATTAAGAAGAAAGAAATATAAAAAACTATATATACAACAAGGAAGGCGACAGCCCAACTTAACATTTAACACTTAACATTTAACATTGAAATAGATGGACTACAAGAATATGAAATTCAAAATGTGTCACCAATGTGACCGGGGACTCTGCTGCAAAGCCGTGGGAAGACAGGACCGCCAGCTCAACACCTACGACTGGCTCGCCGACGTGCCCGGAAACGCAGAGAGCACCGACCTCGTGGAGGTACAGTTCAAGAACACCCGCAAGGGATATTACCACAATGTCAACAACCTCGACCTGAAGAAGGGCGACGTGGTGGCGGTGGAAGCGAATCCCGGCCATGACATCGGCGTGGTGACACTCACCGGAAGACTCGTAAAACTGCAGGTGAAGAAGGCAAACCTCAAGTCGACGGACGAGATCAAGCGCGTGTACCGCATCGCCAAGACCGTGGACATCGAGAAGTGCAAGGAGGCGAAAAGCCGGGAGCACGACACGATGATACAGAGCCGACAGATTGCCAAGGACCTCGGGCTGAAGATGAAAATCGGAGACGTGGAATACCAGGGCGACGGCAACAAGGCGATCTTCTACTATATCGCCGACGAGCGCGTGGACTTCCGCCAGCTCATCAAGGTCCTCGCCGACACCTTCCACGTGCGCATCGAGATGAAGCAGATCGGTGCCCGCCAGGAGGCAGGACGCATCGGCGGAACGGGTCCCTGCGGAAGGGAACTTTGCTGCGCCACATGGATGAAAAACTTCGTGAGCGTGAGCACCAACGCAGCCCGCTATCAGGACATATCGCTCAACCCGCAGAAACTCGCCGGCATGTGCGCCAAACTGAAATGCTGCCTCAACTACGAGGTGGACAACTATGTGGAGGCGAGCAAGAAGATGCCGCCGAGGGACGCCGTACTGCAGACAGCCGACAGCGACTACCACCAGTTCAAGGTAGACATCCTCGCCGGTCTCATCACCTACTCCACCGACAAGAACCTTGCCGCCAATCTGGAGACTATCACCGCCGAGCGTGCACGTGAAATCATCGAGATGAACCGCAACGGCGAGAAGCCGCTGAGCCTCGTGGAGAACGGAAAGGCAAAGCCCACGCCACGGTCGAAAGACCTCCTGGCAGAGGCAGACCTGAGCCGGTTCGACAAGGCGAAGAAAAAGAAGAAGAACAACAAGAACCGCAACGACAAGCGTCAGAACGGCGACAAGAATGCTGCAGACAAACCACAGGGCGAAAACCGCAACCATGGCAACAGACAGGGCGGAGACAAGCGTCCAGGCAAGAACAACCGGCCGGCAAAGGAGCAGAAGCCACAGCAGAAGCCACAGGGCGAGCCAAAGCCACAGCCACAGCAGAAGCCCCAAGGCGAGCCAAAGCCACAGACCGAGCAGAAGCCGCAAGCAAGCAACAAGCCCGAGCCAAAGCAGCCCACAACTCCAACAAAGACAGAATAGAAGAATGAAAAGGACATTCTATACCTTATTAATAATAGGAGTCCTCACGTCGGCTCTCACCCTCTCATCCTGCAAGGACTCGCTGGTGTATGACCATTACACCCACACCCCCATTGCAGGATGGGAGAAGAACGACACCCTCTCGTTCGACATCCCGCCACTCGAAGCATCGGGCGACTACAAGGAGCAGTTGGGACTGCGCATCACGGGCGCCTATCCCTTCATGGGACTCACCCTCATCGTGGAGCAGACCATCTACCCCGACAAGTCCAAGAAATGGGAAAAGACTGTGAAGTCCGACACCATCCAGTGCGACCTCATCGACAAGAACGGAGTGACCCGCGGGCAGGGCATCAGCTACTATCAGTACAATTTCCCCGTCGCCGTGCATTCCCTCTGCGAGAAAGATTCCCTCCACATCACCGTGCGCCACGACATGAAGCGCGAAATCCTCCCCGGCATCAGCGACATCGGACTGAAAGTGGAGAGAGTGAGGGAATGAGGGAATCAGCCTCCACACAGAATAAAAGAAAAAAGCAAGAAAAGTACAATTAATTATACTTTTTCTTGCTTTTTCTGTTTTTTCT
>CAVCCB010000117.1:0-6805 GCA_963600595.1 Subdoligranulum sp. APC924/74
CGGGGCAGTTGAACACATAGTGCATGGCGATGGTGGTCTCCACGATGCCGAGGTTAGGACCCACGTGGCCACCGATGTTACTGTCACGGTTCAAGATGCCGTCGCGGATTTCTGTTGCAAGTGCGTGTAATTGCTCCATAGAGAGCTTCTTCACGTCTTTGGGGAATTTGATGTTCTCTAAATACATAATATTTACCTTTAAATTCTTTTCGGTTGCAAAGTTACGACTTTCTCCCCATTTTCTTATTATCTATATTACGGAATGATGGAACAGAATTACTGAATGTGAGAGAATAAAAAAGGATGATGACTTATTCGTCATCATCATCCTTGCTTTCTTCCACGATTTGCGGACCTCTCACTTTGTCTTTCAGGGTCAGACCCTTTTTGATTTCTATGTTCACGCCGTCGCTCAGTCCCGTGGTGACCTGTGTGCGCTTGTAGGTCTTCTTGTCGCCAATGCCGTTGATGACATAGACAAAGGTGCTGTCGCCACTGAACTCTATGGCGCTCTCGGGCACGGTAAGTACCTTCATCGCCTTTGCCAAGACAATCTCGGCATTGGCACTGTAACCGGATCGTATCTTACCGCCCTTGACGGATCGTACGGCAGCCTTCACCTCAAACTGGTTGGCACCGTTGTTCTCCACAGCCTTGGGGGAAATGTACTCCAGGTCGGCGTCAAACTTGAGGTCTTGCAAGGCACCGATGGTAATCTTCATCGGCATACCTGCTACGAGGTCGCCCACCTCGGTCTCGTCGATGTTGCCACGGAAGATGAGGTCGTTCATGTTGGCAACACTGGCGATGGTGGTACCGTCGTTGAAGGTGTTGGCGAGGATTACGGAGTTACCCACCTTCACTGGGATGTCGAGGATGATGCCCGAGATGGTGGAACGGACGAGAGTGGAGGAGGCACTGGCGTTGCTCTTGCTCACGCCGTCGCGCACCACTTCCAAGGCATCCTCCGCAGCAACCACCTCTTCCCGGGCTTGCTGCAGGGCTTGCTTGATCTTGTCAAATTCGTCTGCACTTACCAATTGCTTCTTGTAGAGTTGTTCCTCACGGGAATAATTGACTTGTGCCTGCTTCAGATTGATGTCTGCCAGGCGCACACGCGACTGGGCACTGCTGAGCTGACCCATTTCGGGTATCACCTTCACCTTTGCAATCACCTCGCCTGCCTGCACATAGTCGCCCGCCTGCTTGCAGATCTCGGTGATAATGCCACTGATCTGGGGCTTCACGTTCACCTCGTTGCGAGGCTCTATCTTGCCCGTGATGACGGTGGTCTTCAACACGTCTGCCGTCTTGGGAGTCAGTTCTGTGTACTCCACAGGCTTGGGCTGTGACTTCTCGTAGAGGAACACGAAGGTTCCGATGAAAATCAATGCGATAATGGTCGCAACAATCAACTTAGAATACTTTTTCATATATCGAATATCTTATATTTTCAAATAGTAACTTAACATCCAACATCGTTTACTCATCCCTCATCGCATCCACAGGCTTGATGTTCATGGCCCGCCATGCAGGTGCCAGTCCTGCCAGTCCGCCCAGCAGGCAAACCAAGAGGGCGGAGAGGATTGCCACCCAGAAATTCACTTGGTAGTGGGCTGAGACAATGCCGTTCTCTGTCTTTGCCATTTCCAGCATTTGCAGGATGGTCACTCCAAAAAGGATTCCGCTCATACCTGCCACCAGGGTGAGGATGATGCTCTCGCAGATGATCTGTGACAGAATCATCTTGGGTGTGGCTCCGATGGCTCGGCGGATGCCTATCTCTGTGGTTCGCTCTTTCACCGTCACCATCATTATATTGCTCACGCCGATGGCTCCAGCCAGAATGGTTCCGATGCCTACGAGCCAGGTGAGGAAGTTGACACCCTTAAACAGGCTGTCGAGCATCTGGAAAAGACGTTCTGTATTGAAAACGGGAACTCCGCTCTCATCGGCAGGGTCGATGGAGTGGGCTCGCGCTACTGTTTCCCTCATGCGCTTGACCACGGTACTCATGATGACTCCTGGCTTGCCTGTCGTGGAAATCAAGTCTACCTTGGTCCCTTTGTTGTATGCAGCTCGCAACACGGATTGGGGGATGGTAACGAGATTGTCTTCACGCCCAAAGAAGCCCATGCTGGAGCGGCTGTCTACGCCCACCACTTTGTAGTAGGTGGTATCTATTCTTACGGTCTTTCCGCATGGATCTCCGCCGTTGGGGAAGATACTCTTATATATCTGCTTACCGATGACGCATACCTTGCGCTGGTCTTTGATGTCCATGTGGTTGATATATCTTCCATAGAGTATCTGTGGATTGGAAATCTTGGAATATTCCGGATTTACACCCTGCGCAGTGCCGTTGAAGGTCTTGTTGCCATTTACGATGGTTTTCTCTCCGCCATAGAGAAGTGGGGTGATTACGTCAAGTTCGGGCACGTTTTGGCGAAGTCGCTCTATGTCACTCAAGTCCATGCTCCAGGAACGGCCCTTGTTGAATCCCTTGTATGGTTTGCTGGTCTTGGAGGCGAAAATGGTGGCGGTATTGCTGGCGAAGCCAAGGAAGTTCTTTTGCAAGAGTTCTTTCAACCCTTGTCCGCCTCCCATCAAGGCTATGAGCATAAAAACTCCCCAGAACACGCCGAAACCCGTCAGCAGGCTGCGGCTCTTGTTCCTCGTGATAGTGTCGAGTATTTCCTTGTATGTGTCTAAATCGAATCTCATAACTTATAATTTATTCCGCCATCAGAGCCTCTATAGGCCTTATCCTTGCTGCCTTGATGGCAGGAATGAGTCCGGCTATGGTGCCGGCGATGACGATGGTGATGGTAGCTCCTATGCAAGTGCCGAAACCCACCGTGGGGTTCAGGAACATGGAGAATTTGAATATTCCTGTGTCTACGATGGTGTGCCCGATGGTGGCATCCATGATTTCGTTGGCCACCACACCGAACAACATGCCGATGTATCCGAAGATGCCTGTGATGATGATGCTCTCGGTGATGATGAGCTTCAGTATCGGCCAAGGTTTGGCGCCGATGGCTTTCCTGATGCCAAACTCCCGGGTGCGTTCCTTCACGGTGATGAGCATGATGTTGCTCACGCCCACGATACCGCTCAGAAGGGTGAACAGGCCCACCACCCAAAGGGCCGTCTGTAAGAATGACACGGCTATGCCCATCTTGATGTTGTCTGTGTAACGGTTCCAGAGATAGATGCTTCGCGAGTCGTCAGGTGCCGCCTTGTGATTGATGTTAAGGCGGGTGCGGTATTTCTTCTCGAAGGCTTCATGGTCTTCCAGTGTCTTCAGGTTTTGCATCGAAAACTCTATAGTCCCCACCTCATCGCCCTTGCCATAGATGGTCTTCAGCGTGGTGAAGGCGGTAAACGACTCGGTATTCTTGTAGGATTCGTCTCCCTTGTAGATGCCGACCACCAAGAATGCCATATCACTGATTTTGACAGTCTTTCCTACGAGGGAGCGATAGTCTTTTGCCAGTTCTTTTGCTTGATTCTTGCTGAGTACCACCACCTTACGTTGCTCCTTTACATCTATGTCGTTGATGAATCTGCCTGCCGACATTTCTGTTTTGTCTATCTTGACGTGAGAGGGATACACGCCAGTAAGTTTTTGGGAGGCAACGTAATTGTTGCCGTAGGTGATGTTGATGCCTGCTTGTGTGAGTTGCGCTCCCACATCGTTCACATAGTTGGAAAAATTATGGTGCGTGATGTCGATATCCTTGTCGTTAAGGTCAATGGGACGTCCTTCCTTCAGACCATTGTAGCCTTTGGAGGTACTTTCACCGAACACCAGCATGGAGTTGGCGATAAACCGGTCACGCTGTTCCATCTGGGCATTGATGAGACCGTTGCCGGCACCCAACAGGAATATCAGCATGAAGATGCCCCATGCCACGGCGAATCCCGTCAGCGACGTGCGCAATTTGTTGCGTTTCGACGTACTCCATATTTCTTTTAACAAATCTCTCATAATCCCTTACTTCACATAGTCCTTGCTTACCAGATGGTGGTCGCGGTTCTCCTCGATGCTGCCGATGAGTCCGTCTTTGATGTGTATCACTTTGTCGGTCTCATTGGCGACACCGCTCTCGTGTGTCACTACCACGATGGTCATGCCTTCTTGTTTGTTGAGCTCCTTCAGCAA
Organism: Subdoligranulum sp. APC924/74; assembly: GCA_963600595.1. Classification (GTDB taxonomy): domain Bacteria; phylum Bacteroidota; class Bacteroidia; order Bacteroidales; family Bacteroidaceae; genus Prevotella. The sequence continues at coordinate 4,169 of CAVCCB010000117.1, forward strand.
GTCCATCACCTCCACGCTGGTCTTGGAATCCAAGGCTCCGGTTGGCTCGTCTGCAAGGATAATCTGGGGCTTGGTGATGAGGGCGCGGGCTATTGCCACGCGTTGCTTTTGTCCGCCCGACATCTCATTCGGGTAGTGGTCTGCCCATGGTGCCAATCCCAGGCGGTCGAGATATTCCATCGCCATCTGGTGGCGCTTCCGGCGGCCCACTCCCTGGTAAAACAGAGGCAACTCGACGTTTTCCACGGCAGTCTTGAACGAGATGAGGTTGAACGACTGGAAGATAAATCCAATCATCTTATTGCGGTATTCGGCTGCACGTGTCTCACTGAGGTTCCAGATGGGAACGTCATTGAGACGGTATTCGCCAGAATCATAGTTGTCGAGGATGCCCAATATATTTAACAATGTGGACTTGCCTGACCCCGATGCACCCATGATGCTGACAAACTCGCCACGTTCTATGTCGAGGTCTATGCCCTTGAGAACGTGGAGGGGCTGGGCGCCCTGGTAGGTCTTGTTGATGTCTTTTAAATGAATCAGTGACATGTTCTTATTGATTGATGATACCCCTTAGACGCTTGCAGCTTCAGAAAAGTTGCAAACGTCAATGGCTTTATATAATAAACGCAAGAAAGTTCACCTTATTATATATGAAGACAACTTTTTTCCACAAAACGTAAGAATGGTATATATAATGGTGTAAGAAGTCAATTATAACGATGTAAGAATACAGTCTCGTGTATTTGTTGACAATTGTCAACAAGATGGATGGTAATTGCCGACAACATGGATGGCAACTGTCAACAACATGGATGGCAATTGCCAACAACTTGAATGGCAATTGTCATGTATGAATAGAACTTGGGTGTTTGCATCATCTAAGATGTGTTCTACAATCCGTACGGATAGTTTCTGTAGAACTAAGTACTTGACTTCTCTGGCTTCTATAGATTCCTTCTTTTGCTGGCAAAATCTCCTTGCCCTCGAAAGTTGCGGATTTGAGGATATATATATGTGTTTTTGAAATAGAGTGCAAAATTACGCCCGTCTAACCATCAGTAACACAGTGTTTTGCATGGCATGGTGTAGTGTGTAGTACTTTCCTCCATTTTTGTCGTCGCGAGAGCCCGTGGAATCGTTTTCGAATCCGGGTGCAAAGATAATACAAGGAGAGGGCTTTTTGCAAATTTCCCACGCTCCCCACGCCCTTTTCCCTGCCATTTGGGAAAAGGGCGTGGGAAAAATGAACATTAACAAAAGTGTTTTTTACAGCCATATTGCCTTGAAATGAAAGCATCAGGAGAACAGGTCATCCAGCAAGACTTCATCATCCACAATCCCTGAATGCTTGTTCTGCAAAACTCCGTATGTGGTGACCATCGTGACGCGGGTGCTGCATCTCGTCTTGGTCTCTGCCTGGAAGATGGACATACGCTCCCTGAGTTTCTGTTCGTGGCTTTTATCGATGGCGTACATTCCTGAAGAAAATTTCATCTCGCAGAGATTGATGTTGTGGTCGGCACGCTCTATCACGAGGTCTATTTGGGTGTTCCGGTCGGTTTGCTTGCTGCGCCACGCACTGGCATCATTGAGGATCCGGTCTATACCCAACGCCTTCTTGATTTCCTCCAAATGAAGAAGACACAAGAGCTCGAAGCTGAAGCCTTGCCAACTGGCCACCTGCGGAGTAGAAGAAAGATGCGTCCAGCGATGAGGGTCTTTCGTGGCTATCCCATTCACATACCTATAATAAAATAAGGTGTAAAAGTCCTTGATTCGATAGATTGTGTTGTTCTTGGCATTGCCATAGCGGGCATATGGCAAAACGAAGTCACACAGCTCCAGATCAGTAAGCACCTTGGTAAGGGTCGAGCCGCCCAGCCCAATCTTCTCGCCTATCTCCTTACGAGTAAATCCTTCTTTTCGTTCTGACAAAAGTCTTACAACCCTCAAATAGCTCTCGGGGCTCTTAAACAAGGTGTTGTACAGTTCATTATATTCCACTCTCAACAAGGCGTGGGAATCGGCGAAAAAGAGTGCATCTATATTGCCGAGCAAAGACAACTTGGGATTCAGCAATGTAAGATAGAAGGGCACGCCCCCCAGTATCATATAGCTTGGGCTGTCTGATAACGGTTCCAATTGAAATGGTGTTCATCCAAATACATCTCCGTTTCTTTCAAGGTAAAAGGCCGGAGATATATTTTTTGGGTAATACGATTGAAGAGTCCTCCCTGATTATGCAAGAGCTTGTCCACCATCCACGATGTGGCAGAACCGCAAGCAATGAAAACAATATCATCCCTCATATTGGCCCAACCATTCCATAAATTCTCCAGAGCCGCAACAAAATCAGACTTTGGGGTTAGGCTGTCCAATTTAGTAATAGTAAAAAAACAACTTGGTATAAAAATCATGCGGTTTGTCCAGCGCGCCCTAACTGTACACTGTCCAACACATTATCCAGCGCGCCCTGAAGGGGCAACCTGCGCCTAGCCCAGGGCAGCACCCTGGGTTTCGGCAGGACGTGTCCACGAACGCCCTGAAGGGGCAACCTGCGCCTAGCCCAGGGCAGCACACTGGGTTTCGGCAGGACGTGTCCACGAACGCCCTGAAGGGGCAACCTGCGCCTAG
>CAVCCB010000118.1:0-6772 GCA_963600595.1 Subdoligranulum sp. APC924/74
CCATATTCTTTGATTTCGAAAGAAAGCATTCCATTTCTGTTTTGTTGAACCTCAAACCGTAAAGAACCCGGTTCTTTTTTCCATACGAAGCGTTCTAATTTGCCAAATTCTTCCCCCTCGTCATATAGGGACATATAGAAAGACTGGCATGCATCAACAAGTGTATCTAAAGGATTAGGTCCCAAGTAGCTTGCTTCACACCCGACAATTTGGTCATTTAGGTGTAACTCGATACCACACCAACCTTCTGAAATATACCGAATATGTATTTTAAATTGATTCATATCCTCTGCTGTTAGCTTAACTACTAAAGTTTCCCACACCTAAAAAAGTGCTGTAAAGATAACAGTTTTTCAAAAAATGTTGTAACATTGTAAGTGCTAATAAACATAGTATCAACATTTAAAAAAGAAACCGTTATGAATGCAAAATTACACAATTTAGGCGAATTATCCAAACTTTTGGAGGATAAAGATGCTGTTTCCCGTGAATTATTCTCCCTGAACGGCGGGACGCATTGCAAGAGAAGCAGGCTGCAAGAAGGAAAAAGGCATCCCCTATAGTGTACTTCCGGTTTTCTGTAACCTCCAAATCTCGTTAAGGTCAGTTAAGATATTAAAAATAGTGAAATATAAAAGAAAATTACTAAAGAACTTGTATTGTAAAAATGTTATCATTATCTTTGCACTAAAAGATAAGTGGCTGAAGCCTAACTTGTAAGGAAAAATGACGGTGATCCCATGAGATCACCTACCCTTTGATGATAAGAAAATGGATTTAGTAGAAAGATTTGTCAACTACACAAAATTCGACACACAGTCGAGCGAAGACTCCGACAGTGTGCCCAGCACGGCGAAACAACTGGAGTTCGCCAAGTACCTGAAACATGAGTTGGAGGAGGAAGGACTTTCCGACGTAGAGATGGACGAGATGGGCTATATCTACGCCACGCTGAAAGGAAACACCAGGAAAAACATTCCCACCATCGGCTTTATATCCCACATGGACACCAGCCCCGACGCCAGCGGCAAGGACGTCAAGGCACGCATCATACGCAACTATGACGGCGAGGACATCGAACTGAGCCCCGGCATCGTCTCCAGCGTGGAGAAATTTCCCGAGCTGAAGGCACACAAGGGCGAGGACATCATCGTGACCGACGGCACCACCCTCTTGGGAGCCGACGACAAGGCGGGCATCGCAGAGATAGTGCAGGCGATGTGCTATCTGCGCGACCACAGCGAAATCAAGCACGGAGACATACGCGTGGGCTTCAACCCCGACGAGGAGATAGGCATGGGCGCACACCACTTCGACGTGGAGAAGTTCGGCTGCGACTGGGCATACACCATCGACGGCGGTGACCTGGGCGACCTGGAATTCGAGAACTTCAACGCCGCGGCTGCCAAGATACGCATCAAGGGCGTGAGCGTGCATACCGGCTATGCCAAGAGCAAGATGGTGAACGCCAGCCGCCTGGCAGTGGAGCTGCAGAACATGATACCCGACACCGAGACCCCCGAGGCCACAGAGGGCTACCAGGGCTTCTACCACCTGCTGGGCATCGAGAGCCACTGCGAGGAGGCGAAGCTGAGCTACATCATCCGCGACCACGACCGCACACGCTTCGAGCAGCGCAAGGCATTCATCGCCGACTGCACAAGGAAGCTGAACGAGAAATACGGCGAGGGCACCTGCCAGGCAGACATCTACGACCAGTACTACAACATGAAGGAGAAGATAGACCCCAACATGCACGTCATCGACATCGTGATCCGCGCCATGCAGGAGAGCGGAGTGCCACCCCGCGTGGAGCCTATCCGCGGCGGCACCGACGGAGCGCAGCTGAGCTTCAAGGGCCTGCCCTGCCCCAACATCTTCGCCGGAGGGGTGAACTTCCACGGCCCCCACGAGTTTGTGAGCATCCAGGTGATGGAGAAGGCGGTGCAGACCATCGTGAAGATTTGCGAGATTACAGCAGAATACAACGACTGATACACATTCTTACATATTACATAGCTTATGGCAGAAATCCCGTTTCTCGTAAAAGACCTGGCACTGATACTGATCGTAGCCAGCGTCGTGACCCTGATATTCAAGAAGCTCAAGCAACCCTTGGTATTGGGTTACATCGTGGCGGGATTCCTCGTTTCCCCCCACATGCCCTATACCATGTCGGTGGTGGACGAGCAGGACATCACCACCTGGGCAGACATCGGCGTCATCTTCACGCTCTTCTCCCTGGGTCTCGACTTCTCCTTCAAGAAGATTGTCAAGATGGGAGCCTCGCCCATCATCGCCGCCGTGGTCATCGTCTTCTGCATGATGATGTTAGGCATCAGCGTGGGCTACAGCTTCGGATGGGCGCAGATGGACTACATCTTCCTGGGCGGAATGCTCGCCATGAGCTCCACCACCATCATCTACAAGGCTTTCGACGACATGGGGCTGCGGCAGCAGAAGTTTGCCGGCATGGTGATGAGCGTGCTGATACTGGAAGACATCCTCGCCATCGTCATGATGGTGATGCTCTCGGCAATAGCCGGGGGCGACAGTCCCGACGGCGGGCAGATGCTGAGGTCCATTGTCAAGATAGGCTTCTTCCTCATCGTGTGGTTCATCGTGGGCATCTTCGCCATCCCCTGGTTCCTCAGGTCGGTGCGCAAGCTCGTCAACAGCGAGACGCTGCTCATCGTCGCCCTGGGACTGTGCTGCGCCATGTCGGTGCTGTCCACCGAGGTGGGCTTCTCCAGTGCCTTCGGTGCCTTCGTCATGGGCAGCATCCTGGCAGAGACCATCGAGGCAGAGAAGATCACCAAGCTCGTAGAACCGGTGAAGAACCTCTTCGGAGCCATCTTCTTCGTGTCGGTGGGCATGCTCGTGGACCCCGCCATCCTGGTGCAGTATGCCGTGCCCATCGTGGCACTGGTGGCGACGATACTCGTGGGGCAGGCAGTCTTCGGCACCTTCGGCTTCATGCTCGGAGGCGAGTCGCTGAAGTCGGCGATGCGCTGCGGATTCTCCATGGCGCAGATAGGCGAGTTCTCGTTCATCATCGCCTCGCTGGGCCTGTCGCTGGGAGTGATCAGCGACTTCCTCTACCCCGTGGTGGTGGCGGTCTCCGTGATCACCACCTTCCTCACCCCCTACATGATCAGGCTCGCCCTGCCCTGCTACAACGTGATGGAGAAGCACCTGCCCAGCCGTCTCACCAACGTGCTCAACCACATGGCGATGAACCATCCCTCCAGCAACCAGCAGAGCCTCTGGAAGTCGCTGCTGAGACAGATGACCATCATCACCGTGGCATACTCCATCCTCTCGGCGGCGGTCATCGCCCTGATGTTCACCTTCGCCCTGCCCCTGATGCGCAACCTCTTCGCAGAGTGGGACCTGCGCTGGCTCGCCAACGTGCTCACGGGCGCCGCCACCATCCTCCTCATCGCCCCGTTCCTCAGGGCCATCGTGATGAAGAAGAACCGCAGCAACGAGTTCAGGCGACTCTGGGTGGAGAGCAACATCAACCATATCCCCCTCATCTTCACCATCTTCGTGAGATTCCTCATCGCCCTGGGCTTCGTGTTCTACGTGTGCAACCATCTCACGCGGTTCACCCATGTGCTGGCGGTATTCATCTGCATCGCCATCGTGGCGCTCATGGTCACCTCGCGCTGGATCAAGAAGCGCAGCATCAAGATGGAGCGGCTCTTCATCCGCAACCTGCGCTCGCGTGACATAGAGGCACAGGTGCAGGGCAAGAAGAAGCCCCTCTTTGCCGACCGTCTGCTCGACCGTGACATCCACATCGGCGAGTTCGACGTGCCCGAAGACTCGGCATGGGCGGGAAAGTCGCTCAAGCAGCTGAACCTGGGCAAGCAGTTCGGCGTGGACATGAGCAGCATCCTGCGCGGCTCCCGACGCATCAACATCCCCCACGGCGACACCGTTATCTTCCCCGGCGACAAGCTGAAGGTGATAGGCAACGACGACCAGATACACAAGTTCGGCAGAGCCCTGCGCACCGAACTCGTGCCCGAGGACCCCGAGATAGAGAAGCGCGAGATGAAACTCCACCAGCTCATCGTGAGCGGCGGCAGCGAGTTCCTGGGCAAGACACTCTTCGAGAGCGGTATCCGCGACAAGTACAACTGCATGGTAGTGGGACTGGAGGAAGGACGCGAGAACCTGACGAAGGTATCGCCCAACAGACGCTTCAAGAAGGGCGACATCATCTGGATTGTGGGCGAAGAGGACAGCATCCAGCTCATCAAGGAGAAGAACTGAGAGTATACACATTATTATAAACAAGAAACCCAATACACTATTACATCCGTATGAAACTAACATTATTGGGCATGGCGGCACTGCTGGCACTGTCTGCTCCCGCCCATGCAAAGACTAAAGAGACACTCCCCTACAAGAACAAAAACCTGCCCACGGAACAGCGAGTGAGCGACCTGCTGAAGCGAATGACCCTGGAAGAGAAGATAGGCCAGCTGCGCTGCACCCTCGCCTGGAACTACTACGACATCAAGGGCAAGGACGTGGTGCCCTCGGAGAGCTTCAAGAAAGACATCCGCGAGGGCAACATCGGCATGCTCTGGGCCACCTACCGCGCCGACCCCTGGACCCAGCGCACACTGGAGACGGGACTCACCCCCGAGATGGCGGCAAAGGCGGGCAACGCCCTGCAGAAATATGTGCTGGAGAACACCCGTCTGGGCATCCCCCTCTTCCTCGCCGAGGAAGCGCCCCACGGCCACATGGCGATAGGCACCACCGTGTTTCCCACGGGTCTTGGCATGGCTGCCACCTGGAGTCCCGAGATAGCAGAGAAGACGGGCAAGGTGGTGAGCAAGGAGATACGCCTGCAAGGTGCGCACATCAGCTACGGACCGGTGCTCGACCTCAGCCGCGAGCCACGCTGGGGACGTGTGGAGGAATCCTACGGCGAAGACCCCGTGCTCACCGCAGAGATAGGAGCCTCCATGGTGAAGGGACTTGGTTCGGGCAAGTTGCAGGACCCCTATGCCACCCTCGCCACACTGAAGCACTTCATCGGCTACGGCACCACCGAGGGCGGACAGAACGGCGGTCCCACGACCATCGGCATGAGGGCCATCCACCAGTATTTCCTCGCCCCCTTCAAGAAGGTGATAGACGCCGGCGCCCTGTCGGTGATGACATCCTACAACGCCCTCGACGGCATTCCCAGCACCTCCAACAGCTATTTCCTCACCGACCTGCTGAGGAAGCAGTGGAAGTTTGACGGCTTCGTGGTGTCCGACCTCTACAGCATCGACGGCATCTACGGCACCCATCATGTGGCGAAAGACCGTCAGCAGGCTGGCGTGATGGCGCTGCAGGCAGGCGTGGACGTGGACCTGGGTGCACTCGCCTACGGCCAGCTCGCCGACGCAGTGAAGAAGGGATTGGCATCGGAGGCGGAGGTGGACTCCGCCGTGGTGAGGGTGTTGAGACACAAGTTTGAAATGGGTCTCTTCGACAATCCATACGTTGACCCCAAGAAGGCGCGCCAGGTGCGCAGCCAGGAGAACATCGAGGTGGCGCACCAGGCTGCCCTCTCCTCCATCACCCTGCTGAAGAACGACCACAACACCCTGCCCCTCTCCAAGGACATCAAGGTGGCGGTGATCGGCCCCAACGCCGACAACGTATATAATATGTTGGGCGACTACACCTCTCCCCAGGCTCCGGGCAACGTGAAGACCATCCTCGACGGCGTGAAGAGCAAGTTGTCCGCCTCCAACATCGAGTATGTGAAGGGCTGCGCCATCCGTGACACCGCCAACACCAACATCCCCGAGGCAGTGGAGGCAGCACGCCGCGCCGACGTGGTGATTGTGGCAGTGGGCGGCAGTTCGGCTCGCGACTTCAGCACCAAGTTCAAGGACACAGGTGCGGCAGAGACTGACACCAAGTCGGTGAGCGACATGGACTGCGGCGAGGGCTTCGACCGCGCCACACTCGACCTCCTGGGCAAGCAGAACGAACTCCTGAAGGCATTGAAGGCAACAGGCAAGCCCATGGTGGTCATCTATATCGAGGGCAGACCCTTGCTCAAGACATGGTCTGCAGAGAATGCCGACGCTCTCCTCACCGCCTACTATCCCGGCCAGCAGGGCGGACAGGCTATCGCCGACATCCTCTTCGGTGACTACAACCCTTCGGGCAGACTGCCCATCAGTGTGCCCCGTGACATGGGTCAGTTGCCCGTGTACTACAACAAGACGTTCCAGCCCCACGACTATGCCGAGATGAGTGCGCAGCCCCTCTACAGTTTCGGCTACGGATTGAGCTACACCACGTTCAAGTACAGCAACCTCTCCATCGCCAAGAAGGGAAAGACGAGCTTCGAGGTGAGTTTCGACGTGACCAACACGGGCAACCGTGACGGCGAGGAGGTGGCACAGCTCTACCTGCACGACACGGTTGCCTCCGTCACCCAGCCTCTGAAGCAGCTGAAGCACTTCGGGAAGATGATGATCAAGCAGGGCGAGACCCACCACTTCACCTTCCCCGTGAGCGAGGAAGACCTGAGTATTGTGGACAAGGACATGAAGCAAGTGGTGGAACCCGGCGACTTCGCCGTCATGGTGGGTTCCTCTTCCGACAATATCCTGCTCAACGGCACGCTGACAGTGGAATGAAACATTTTAAAGGTAAAAAGGTAAAAAAGTAAAAGGTCAAGTATTATAACGCTTTTGCCCCTTCAGGGCGCATTGCTGCTCGCCGGGCTACCCAGGGTGTT
>CAVCCB010000119.1:0-6690 GCA_963600595.1 Subdoligranulum sp. APC924/74
GAAGTATTGGGTTGTGCAAAAAAAGATGGTCTTTCAGATATTGAATTTAAACAACACAACCCAGTAAGTTCTACATACGAGATCTTGTGGGCGGAAGTAAGGAATGCCTATGCGCATCCTAAGTCATGTAATATCAATGGACTTCAAAATAATATGAGGCGTATATTGGAACAATATTATAAGTATTATGGAGGAGTGTCTCTTAATGATATTCCTAATAAAGTTGATGGAGATTATAAATGGATAGTTAGATCGTTGATTTCGTGGACGAACGCTGGATCGCATTCCGGTTTTGATGATGTATTTTGCTCTCCGTTATCGGAAGGTTCGGTTGAAAAATATTTGGAGGCTTTTCATATGATCTTTTCAAAAATGGGACATATTGCGCATTATAATATGATGATGAGAATCAACGATGATGAAGCAGATTCTGGACGAGCTGAAAATATGTAGCCTTGATTTTTAGATGAATTGTGAAAAAAGATTCTGTTATGTGGCAGATGTCGAGAAAATTTAAGAATGGATGCCAAAGGAAAGCAGATGCTTGTTTGTGCCGAGTATGTTTTTGTTGAATATTGCGTGAGTGCCGGAATGGGTTCCAGAAGCGCGTAGGATATAGGCTGTGATGCAGTGAGCAAGGAGTGGAGAGTGGCGGAAAGGCAGCAGATCAAATCCAAAAAGCGTGTAGAAGAGCGCGGTGAAGTGTTCACCAATGAGCGTGAGGTTAACGCCATGTTGGATATGGTTAAACAGGAGACCGAGCGTATTGACAGCCGTTTTCTCGAGCCCGCGTGCGGTGACGGTAATTTTCTTGCAGAGGTACTGCGTCGCAAACTTGATGTGGTTGGCAAACGATACGGCAAAAGCCAGCTAGAGTATGAACGTTATGCTTTCGTGGCGGTGTCATCTGTCTATGGCGTGGACATCATGCAGGATAACGTAGAGGAATGCCGTGAACGCTTATTCCGCGAGATTGATAGGACTTATACCAGTCGTTTCAAGAATGACGCGAAGGAAGAGTTCCGTGCTGTTATTCGCTATGTGCTCTCCGTGAATATCCTTTGTGGCGACGCTCTCACCTTGACTGACACGGCTGGAGGTCCCATCGTGTTTCCGGAATGGTCACTTGTATCAGGCAACAAGGTCAAGCGCCGCGATTACACGTTTGCGTCCCTTCTGGACAAGGTCGAGGCCCAGCCAACGTTCGACATGGTGGAAGACTTTGACGTGGACAAGGATGACCCGGACAAGATCGTCCCTACGCCGATATGCGAATATCCGTTGATGAACTATCTGGAGGTGGTCAAGGATGAGTAATGAGCTGCAATTGGGCAACAAGTTGTACAACCCCGACGTGCTCTCTTGTCTGGCGAATCTTTCTAACGACGAGGTGTTTACGCCGCCTCAGCTCGCCAACAAGGTGCTTGACTTATTGCCTGAGGAAATCTGGCATGACAGTTCCATCACATTCCTCGATCCATTCACCAAGACTGGCGTATTCTTGCGCGAGATTACTAAACGACTGCTCAGGGGGCTTGAGGAAGAGATTCCTGACTTGCAGCAACGTATCGACCACATCCTGAACCATCAGGTATGGGGTATTGCCATCACTGAGTTAACGGCTCTGTTGTCGCGCCGAACCCTATACTGCTCGAAGAAGGCGAACGGCAAATACTCCATTGATGACACGTTCGATACGCCAGATGGACACATTCATTATGAGGCCATTGAACACATGTGGGCAGGCGACAAATGCGTGTACTGCGGTGCCAAACGAGACCAGTATGACCGTAGTAGCGGGCTGGAAAGTTACACTTACGAGTTCATTCATACCTATCATCCCGAGAGGATCTTTAACATGCAGTTCGACGTTATTGTCGGTAACCCTCCGTATCAGCTCAGCGACGGTGGGTTCGGCAAGAGTGCGGCTCCAATTTATCAGAAGTTCGTTGAACAAGCGCAGAAGATGAATCCGCGGTATATTTCAATGATTATCCCTTCCCGTTGGTTCGGTGGAGGTAAAGGTCTTAATGATTTTCGAGCATTGATGCTTACGGACAAGCGTATTCGTCAGCTTGTTGATTTTGAGAACGCTAACGACTGCTTCCCTGGGGTGGATCTTGCTGGTGGCGTCTGCTATTTTCTCTGGGATCGAGACCATCCAGGACAGTGCGAAGTAAAGAGCGTGGTCAACGGTGATGAATGTACGTCTGTCAGAGATCTTGACGAGTTCAAGATTTTTGTGAGAAACAGTCGTGCGGTTCCCATCGTCAGAAAAGTCCTTGCCTTTAAGGAGCTAACGATGGATAAGCAGGTATCAAGCCGTAAGCCCTTCGGCTTGGCAACCAATGTTCGCCCGCGTCAAAAGGGAGACCTGATTCTTCATTGGCAGAATGGCGAGGGAAAATTCCCCAGTACCGAAGTTACTAGTGGGCGTGAGTGGATTAAGAAATACAAGGTGATTTGCGCGAAGACTGCTTATGATCATGCAGGCAGCCCGGATAAAAATGGTATGAGAAAGGTCTTTACGAAGATTAACATTCTTGCGCCGAATGTGGTGTGCACGGAGACATATCTTGTGGCTGGTGCATTTGATTCCGAAGAGGAAGCTCTGAATCTCAAAGCATATATGGAAACACGCTTTTTCCGTTTCTTGGTATCACAATTTATGGTGTCCCAAGACATAACTAAGGACCGTTTCGCATTTGTCCCCGTTCAGGATTTCACTCAGGCATGGAGCGATGAGAGGTTATACGAAAAATACGGGATTGATGGTGACGAGCAGGCGTTTATTGAAAGCGTCATTCGTCCGATGGATGGAGAAAAGTGATCATGGCAGATTCGTTCTTCCCGCAACGCCCGTCGCTTTCACCGAAAATCTATGCCTACGCCATTGATGACGAGAGTCATAAAGGGCAACTGAAGGTCGGCTATACGGATCGAGATGTTCGTCAGCGTATCGCCGAACAGACCAAAACCGCGCAGATTCAAGTGCGTATCGTGCTTGAGGAAAGCGCAATGCGTAATGATGGCACTGCTTTCGATGACCATGCCGTTCATCGTTTGCTGTCCACGAAATTCCAGCGCATGGGTGGTGAATGGTTCCGATGTGATGTCAAAGATGTTCAACAGGCTATTCGAGCTGTCAAGGAAGGTCGGGAAACGTTGACGGCTCGCACGCAGGATTTCAAGATGCGCCCAGAGCAGCAGGCAGCAGTCGAGAAGACTCAACGATATTTTCATCAGTTCAAGAGGGATAATCCCGGTAAGCCGCCTCGGTTCCTATGGAATGCGAAGATGCGTTTCGGCAAGACCTTCACCAGCTATGAGTTCGCCAAGACCGAAGGATACAGTCGCATTCTTATCCTTACATTCAAGCCTGCCGTAGCGGACTCATGGCGTGAGGACCTTGAATCACACAAGGATTTCGAGAGATGGCAGTTCATCTCTCGCGACACCGAACTTACCTACGACAAAGCAGACAAGAACGAACCCATCGTATGCTTCGGCTCTTTCCAAGACTTTCTCGGCAAGAATGACATCGGCGGCATCAAGGCCAAGAACGAATGGGTACATGAGATCAACTGGGATCTCGTCATCTTTGACGAATACCATTTCGGCGCCTGGCGTGACACCGCGAGGGAATTGTTCGAAGCTGAGGATGATAAGGAACGCAAGGACAATCTCAACAGTGTCGCTGAAATCGTTGGCGAGGGTTTCGCCCAAGGTGACGATGATTTCTTGCCGATCACTACCAGCGGTTATCTATTCCTGTCGGGCACCCCGTTCCGTGCAATAGCTAACGGTGAGTTCATCGAGGAACAGATCTTCAACTGGACCTATGCCGACGAGCAACGTGCGAAGGAAAAGTGGAGCGGTACCGGTAATAATCCCTATGCTTCGCTTCCCCGCGTGGTGTTGATGACCTACCAGATGCCAGACCAGATCCGTGAGATTGCCTCGGGTGGCGAATTCGACGAATTTGATCTTAACGAGTTCTTCGCGGCAGAAGGCACTGGTTCAGAAGCTCAATTCAAGCATGAGAACGATGTGCAGAAATGGCTTGACTTGATGCGTGGTAGCTTGGCCGAGACGTCCATAGACGAATTGAAGATGGGCGCCCGCAAGCCTCCCATGCCGTATTCGGATTCACGATTGAAGAACATCCTTACCCATACATTCTGGTTCCTGCCGTCAGTGGCTTCGTGCTATGCGATGGCGAACCTGTTGGCAAATCGGCAGAACGCCTTTTACCATGATTATCACGTTAACGTCGCTGCCGGAGCGGCAGCAGGCATTGGTCTGGACGCCCTAGAGCCTGTACGCAGATCCATGGCTGATCCTCTGGAGTCCAAAACCATCACGCTATCGTGTGGCAAGCTCACTACTGGTGTGACTGTCAAGCCGTGGACCGGCATCTTCATGTTGCGTAATCTGAAGAGTCCGGAAACCTATTTTCAGGCTGCGTTCCGTGTTCAGTCTCCTTGGACGATCAAAAACCCTGATGGGCAACACCCGAATCAGGTAGAGATTCTGAAAAAGGAATGCTATATCTTTGATTTCGCACCAACGCGTGCATTGCGGCAAATTGCTGACTACAGTTGCTCACTCAACCCCGAGGAAAACAAGTCGCCTGAGGCCAGTGTCGGCGAGTTTATCCACTTCCTTCCAGTGCTCGCTTATGACGGTAGCAGTATGAAGCAGGTCAACGCCACTGACGTACTGGACATCGCCTCAGCTGGTACTTCCGCCACGTTGCTCGCCAAGCGCTGGGAAAGCACTCTGCTGGTAAATGTGGACAATCTCACTCTAAAGAAGTTGATGAACAATCAGCAGGCCATGGACGCACTTATGAGCATCGAAGGCTTCCGCAGTCTCAATAGTGATCTTGAGACCATTATCAACAAGTCCGAGCATGTCAAGGACATGAAGAGGGAGGCCGAGGACAAGGTAACACCAACGAAGAAAAAGGAGATCAAGGAAGAGGAAAAGGAATATAAGAGCCTACGCAAGCAGGTTCAAGACAAACTTATCAAGTTCGCCACCCGCATCCCAATCTTCATGTACCTGACCGACTACCGCGAGCAGACGCTCAGGGATGTCATCACCAAGCTTGAACCGGAACTATTCAAGAAAGTTACCGGCTTGACTAAAGATGATTTCGAGCTGCTGCTCAGCCTGAATGTGTTCAATAGCGCCCGTATGAATGACGCCGTATACAAGTTCAAACGATACGAGGATGACAGTCTTGCCTACGCAGGAATCGATAAACATGAGGGTGAGAAGGTCGGTGGCTTCGACACCGTACTCACCCGGCGAGAGTTCGAGGAGATGTGAATATGGCTGCTGCAGATACTTTGACTTTTCTGGAGAAGCAACCTTTTTTCAAACTCTTCAATCGTGGTGGATATGTCTTGGATTTTTCTACCGAAAGATTTGATGATTTCACCCAAGAAAGCGTGGGTGTAAAGCTATGCGAGAAGTATGGGTTCTCAAAGGGACATTCCTTCGAGAAATTTATTTCCGAAGCGTCCAGTGACCAGGCTTGGAAGCTTCTCACTGATTTACTGACATATTACAAGTCTTTTTACATGCAGAAAGACAACGGGAATCGCCAATATCAGAATCTCTATCAACAATGTTTAAAACTCATTACGGATAATTCTGACGAACATGTTGATAAGGATAACAGCGCTATGTATTTTAACATCATCATTCGTGCTGATGAGTCTTCCCCTGTTGAGAGAAAAAGAGTATTCGAAGACACTGATCCGACAGTCGCTTCGCAATTCAAATATGAGGACGGGACGCCTAATTTTGAACTTCTTCGACAGCTTCCCACTATTGCATCACCTGAATATGATGACAGCAGTTCTGCAACTGCCCAAATTGGTTATCTTGGAACTGGCCCATCCCAGTGTCTTGAAGCGGTTGTTGCTTCTTTCCCGGTAACGAAGCTGAATCATATGCTGTCGTTTTCAAAATGGAAAGGATCGAGAACGCGTTGGATTGTTCTCAGGGGAGATCCGTATCGAATGCTTGGTGATTTACGTAATAATTATAAGCCTATTCAAAATCCAGCGGTGATCCGGTTTCCGACCATTGCCGTTAATGATAGGCAAATTGCGGTAATGATGCCTTTTAATACGACAGCATATCTAAGCCCCTTGGATGATCCTGTCTATAGGGCAGTGAAAGAAGCCGCAAACCAACTTGGATATGAATGTAAGCGAGTAGATGAGATTAAGACTCCTACGGATATTACTCAGGATATCCTTGAGCTCATAGAAAGTTCTAGGGTTGTCATCGCTGATCTCAGTGGAGCTAATCCCAATGTGTATTACGAAATGGGACTGGCGCATGCTCGGGGCAGGATTGTGATTCCAATTTCAAGTGACGGAGAAAAACTTCCGTTTGATAACAGTCATATCCGCACCATTTTCTATCACAAAGGTAATAAATATAGTTTGTTGGGACTTACGGAAGATATAAAAAACACTCTAGAGAATTTGTAAAAGAGATGTGTGTAACATTTTAGATAGATTTCGTCTTTTAAGTATTTGTTAAT
The DNA here is from genome assembly GCA_963600595.1 of Subdoligranulum sp. APC924/74. Classification (GTDB taxonomy): domain Bacteria; phylum Bacteroidota; class Bacteroidia; order Bacteroidales; family Bacteroidaceae; genus Prevotella. Next base: position 6,569 of record CAVCCB010000119.1, read on the forward strand.
CCAAGTTTGTACATATTGATGGGTTCGATATAGTATTAAAAAATCGTTTACCTGATTGCTTTTTAAAAAATCTGGCTTCCGGTATATTTTATTTCTTACTCTTCTTTCTTCCTTTTGTAGTT
>CAVCCB010000120.1:0-6680 GCA_963600595.1 Subdoligranulum sp. APC924/74
AGTTACATAGACATCACCGTTGTCGTTGATGCCAAAGTAAGAAGTGCCCCAACCCGTGATGTTGTAAAGCTCCTTCGAGTCCTCAGTGGTCCATTTCTTCATTTCTTCTTGATGTGTTTGCTGATGTTCTTATGGGTGAATAATAATGTTTTGTTGTTTTTATACGCCCAGCAGCTGGCGCAGCTGCCGGACGGTGTCGTTTACTTTCTCGAAACTGTTCATGACATTGATATCGAACACATGTTTAGCCTTGCTGTAGAATACTTCGCGCTTCCTGAGCTGTCCACGGATGAATACTTCTACTTCCTCAGGTGTCTTGCCCAGCAAAAGTGGGCGAACGCCTTTCCCCATCTTCAGATGGGCGTGGAGTACCTCAGGGGAGGCTTTCAGGTAGACGGTCTTCCCGCATTGGTTCATGTACTCCATGTTGTCGAAGAAGCAGGGCGTTCCTCCGCCGCAGCTCAGGACGATGTTCTCGAACTCTGCCACCTCGTGTAGCATATTGTGCTCTATCTGGCGGAAACCGTCTTCGCCTACCTCGTCGAAGATTTGCTTGACGGTCTTGCGCATACGGCTCTCGATGTACCAGTCGAGGTCATAGAACATAATCCCGAGGTCCTTGGCAAGGGCCTTGCCAATGGTGGTCTTGCCCGCGCCCATGTATCCGATGATGATGATGGGTCTCATGTCTTATTTCCTTTTGCGGCTGGTTTTGGGTTCGGGGGCTTCCTTCACGATGGTCATGCACTCGTCGTAGCTGAGCGTCTCCACGTTCTCCTGCTTTGCCTTGGGAATGCGGTAGTTCTTGCCGTCGTATGCGATGTAAGGACCATACTTGCCGTTCATAATCTCCATCTTCTCGTCCTCATAGAAGCTCTTGATGTGGCGTTTCTTCTCGCTCTCGCGCTTCTCTGTAATCAGTTCTATCGCTCTGTCGAGGGTGATGCCCATGGGATCCTCGCCCTTGGGGATGGAGACATACTTCTTGTTGTGCAGCACGTAGGGACCGAAGCGGCCTGCGCCAATGGTGACGGTGAGTCCTTCGAACTCGCCTACTTCCCTTGGCAACTTGAACAACTCCAACGCCTCTTCGAGCGTGATGGTCTCGATGCTCTTGTCGGAAGGGAGCTGGGCGAATTTCGGCTTCTCCTGGTCTTCGGCGCTGCCTATCTGTACGACGGGACCGAACCTGCCGATCTTGACGAATACGGGCTTGCCGCTCTTAGGGTCGTTGCCCAACTCGCGCTCGCCGGCCTTGTGCTCGCTGCGAGCGTTCATCACTTTGTCCACATTGGGCTCGAATTCCTTGTCGAAGGTCTTCATCCACTTGTTCCAGTCGGTCTTGCCCAAGGCGATGTCATCGAATTTCTGCTCTACATTGGCGGTGAAGTTATAGTCCATGATACCAGGGAAATTCTCCATCAGGAAATCGTTCACCACGATACCGATGTCGGTGGGGAGCAGCTTTCCCTTCTCGGAGCCAGCCATCTCCTTCTTCAACTTCTGGGTCACCTGGATGCCCTTCAGCACGTCTACTGTATACTGGCGCTCCTCGCCGCTCTTGTCACCCTTCACAACGTACTCGCGCTGCTGGATGGTGCTGATAGTGGGGGCGTAGGTGGAAGGACGGCCGATACCCAGGTCCTCCAACTTCTTCACCAGACTTGCCTCGGTGTATCTTGCCGGTGCGAGGGAGAACTTCTCCGTGGCGCAAATCTCGCGACGCTGCAACTCGTCACCCTCCTTGAGGACGGGCAGGATATGGGACGTGTCCTCTGCATTGTCCTCGTCGTCGGTGGACTCGCGGTACACCTTGAGGAATCCGTCGAAGGCAACCACCTCACCTGTTGCAACAAACTTCTCCTCGGCATTGTCTATCTGGATGTTGACAGTGGTCTTCTCTATTTGTGCATCAGCCATCTGCGAAGCCAATGTGCGCTTCCAAATGAGGTCATAGAGGTGCTTCTCCTGTCCGGAACCGTTGATGACGTGGGCGGTCATGTCGGTGGGTCGGATGGCCTCGTGGGCTTCCTGCGCACCCTTGGAACTGGTGTGGAAGTTGTGCTCCACGCTGTATTTGTCGCCATACAGTCTCTTGATTTCCGATGCACTTGCCCCCTTGCAGAAGGAGGAGAGGTTCACGCTGTCGGTACGCATGTAGGTGATGAATCCGCTCTCGTAGAGGTGCTGGGCAATCATCATCGTCTGACTCACGGTGAAGCCCAACTTGCGTGCGGCTTCCTGTTGCAGGGTGGAGGTGGTGAAGGGTGGTGCGGGCGTGCGCTTGAGTGGTTTCTGGCTCACGGTCTCCACGCTGAACTTGGTGTCCTTGCATTTTTCCAGGAACGCCTCCACCTCCTCGTGGGTCTTGAAACGACGGTCCAGCTCAGCCTTTACCTCTGTGGCACTGCCGTCAGCACCCATCAGGGCGAAGACGGCGGTAATGCGATAGTAAGGTTCGCTACTGAATTTTTGAATCTCACGCTCGCGTTCCACGATGAGTCTCACGGCGACACTCTGTACGCGACCGGCAGAGAGGGCGGGCTTTACCTTCCTCCAGAGTACGGGAGAGAGCTTAAAACCAACGATGCGGTCGAGCACACGGCGTGCCTGCTGGGCATTCACCAGGTTCATGTCCAAGTGGCGTGGATTCTCGATGGCTGCCAGGATGGCTGGCTTGGTGATTTCGTGGAACACGATGCGGCTCGTTTTCGTCTCATCCAGTCCGAGTACTTCGCAAAGGTGCCAGCTGATGGCTTCTCCCTCGCGGTCCTCATCGGATGCCAACCAAATCTTCTTGGCGTCCTTGGCGTTCGACTTCAGTTCGCTGACGAGTTTCTTCTTCTCCTCCGGAATCTCGTAGTCGGGTTCCATGGTCTTCTCGTTTATACTCAATTCCTTCTTCTTCAGGTCACGGATGTGGCCGTAAGAAGACATCACCTTATAGTCTTTACCTAAAAACTCTTCGATTTTCTTAGCCTTTGCCGGGCTCTCGACGATTACTAAATTTTCTTGCATAAGCTTCTGAAGTTTCTTTTGGTTGGCAAAAGTAAATAAACTTTTTGCTTATACATTATTATATAGTGTTTTTTTTGGTTTTTTTAATGATTTACCCTGCTAATGGGCTACTTTTAGGTGGAAAGTAGGCACACAACGGCTGATGTGCGCCTACATGTCAGCCGTTGCGCGATTGGCTATACTATCTGTGTCGAAAACAGTGCTTATCTTCTTCTGTTATTTTCCATAGGCTTGCACGAAACGTTGCAGGCCTTTCTTGATGGAGTCGAAAGCAAACTGGTCGATGTCCAGCTCTTTGATTGGAATCCAATAATATGCAGCGGCATCGTCCATTGCCTCGATGTGCGAGAGACTCTTCACCTTGATGAGGTAGAACATGTCGAGCGTGTGGACCACGAAGCCAGAGTAGAGGTAGGTGTTGGGATAGCTGAAGAGGTAGGTGGTCTCCGTGGCGTCGAGCCTCGTCTCCTCCTTCACTTCCCTCGCCACGCCTTCCTCGCCCGTCTCACACATGTCGACGAAACCGCCAGGCATGTCAAGCATATTCTTGCCGGGATTGTTCTTGCGACGCACCACCAGCAACTCGTCTTTCTCGTTGAGTATTAGGGCAACGGTGGCACTGCTGGGGTTCAGGTAATAGGTGAACCCGCAGTCAGCGCATTTCTTGCTCTTGACATTGTTGACCTCAAAGTGGGGCGAGCCACATACGGGGCAATACTTGAATTTGTCCAAGACGTGTGTCATAAGTTTACCAATTGTCTGTTCTGAATGGGATGAGAGGCAGACCGCCGGCGTTCGCCAGGTTACCCAACTGAAAGTTCTTGAAGCAGTAGCGTAGGGCGACGGGGTTCTTTACCACTGGACTTGTCACGATGATGCATTCGTTCCAACTGTCGCTGCCGGGCTGCCAGAAATGTTTGGCGGTAGCCTTATGGAAGACTTTGTCCTCGCCAGCCACCTCGAAGCCTTCAATGCCCTCGAAGCGGTTGTATGCGCCAAACTCGTTGTTGAAATGTACTTTGACGGTGTCGCCTGCAATCTTCATCTCCTTGAAGATCATGCACTCGCCGATGACATTCTTCATGCCGTAGGTCTTGTTAAGCGCCATGAAGCCCAGGCGTTCGCCCACCTTCTGTTTCTGGCACGGGTGAATCTGTTCTTTCTCGTAAGGATATACGCAGTCGTTGGTGCTGACGATGCCACTGTTGGGGATGGTCTTGGAGGCATTGAACTGCTGCTCGCGGAGCCTTGCGCCCTGGTCGCCGTTCACATTGTCATAGTGGTAGGGTGCGATTTCCACGAAATAGAAGGGAAGGGCGCCTTGCTTGAAATCCCTGCGCCACTGTGTTACGAGGTCTGCGAGGCGTTTCGTGTATTGTCCTGCGGGGTCGCCCACATTGGAGCAGCCTTGGTAGTAGATGATTCCTTTCACTGTGTAGTTGAGGATGGGGTGGAAGGTGCCGTTACCCCATACGAGCGGACGAAGGTAGTCCCACTCAAACTTCTTCGCCATGCGGACGGAGTCGAGGTCTTCCATCGTGTTCTTATTCAGGTAGTCACGGTCGAGCCAGCTCTCCACGCGGCTTCCGCCCTTGTTTGCCATGACGAGTCCCACGGGCACGTCCTGCGCCTTGTTGATGACCTGTGCGAAGAAGTAGCCGGTGGCTGAGGCTTCCCCCACGGTCTCCGGGTTCACTTCCTTCCATTCGCAATTGGCGTCATCGAGGGGCTTCATGCTCATTACGCTGGGTATCTTGACATAATGGATGCCCTTGTAGTGGCTTGCTTCCACCACAGCCTTGTTGTAGTCCTTGACGGGACAGTTGCCAAAACCCTTCACGGGCATCTCCATGTTGCTCTGTCCGGCGCAAACCCATACTTCTCCCGCCAGGATGTTGCTGAGGGTGGTCTTCTCGCCGTCATCGAAGGTGATGGAGAGCGGGGTATAGCTTGCCTTGGGGGTCTGTATCTTCACGCTCCACTTGCCGTCTTTCCCAGTCTTTGCAGAGTATTTTCCGGAAGACCAGGAGGTGGTGACGCTCACCTGGGTTCCTGGCTTGTCCCATCCCCAGAGGTTAGCCTCCGTGTTCTGTTGCAAAATCATGTTGTCGCCCAGAATGTGGGGCAGTCTTACCTTAGCCTGCACTCCCGTGAAGGTGAGTGCCAAGGCTGCTAATGTCAATAGTTTCTTGTTCATTTTTAGTGTATTAAGTTCGTTGTTGGTAGAAGTACATCATCGGCGGCTTACAACATGTTCTGTATGGCTGTGTCGATGTTCTTGATCTGTGCATCGCGTGCCTGCAGAGTGTTGTTGCGGTCTATGAGAAAGAAGGTGGGGACGCTCTGCACGTTGTAGCTTGCCATACTTGCCCCCTGTATTCCACCCTCGTCTCTCACGCTGATCCATGGGAGGGCGGCGGTGGATGTTTTCCAGAAATGCTCGTTGGGGTCTACTGACACTTGGTAGATTTCGAAGCCTGCGGCATGGTACTTGTTGTAGAGTTCGCGGAGCATCATGATACGCTTGGTGCTCTGGTCGCTGGCGAAGAGGTGGAAGTCAAGCAACACCACCTTGCCCTTCAAGTCGGAGAGTCGGCGCACCACGCCCTTGTTGTCTTCCAAGGCAAGGTCGATGACACCGTTCTCCCTCACCTTACTTGCCTCGACCTGTTGGCTTGCTGTCTGGTTTTGGATGATGCGGATATCCTTCATGCCCTGCAGGGCGATGTTGTGCAAGTTCTTGCCGCGCTCTGCCTTGGGGTAGTAGGTGTCCCAGCTTGTGGCGACGGCAGCGAATACCTTCACGTCTTCCTTGCTGTTGCGGGGGTTGAAGATGAGCAGGTGGGAATTGCCGTCCTGGATGGTCTGGAACAGAGCGTAGTAGGCGTATGCCCTCATAGGTTCCTTGAAAATGTAGTTGCTCTTTACGTCCTGCTTGTAGACTTCCAGTATTTTGCCGATGAGTATTTGGGCGGAGTCCACACTGATGTTAGGGTTCTTCGCCACGCTGTTGAGCTGTTCCTGCAGGTTCATCTGCTTGAGTGAGAGTTCCTTGATCTTGATGCAGTCTTCCGAGCCTTGGGCATCATACTTGTAGCTCATGGTGGGGTAGGTGGCCTTGACGTAGAGGGTCTCTGTGGAGTCGATGGAGAGGTTGATGCTCTGGTTGGCGATTCTCAGTCGGTAGAACTCGGGGGCGACGGAGTCAGCGGCATTCTCCTCGAAGGCGAAGGTGCCTTCCGAACCCAGCTTCACGGAGTCGATGACAACAGGTCCGTTCAGACTGATATGCTCCAGATAGAGCGTAGAGTCTGCTGCGTCGGAGATACATCCGTCGATATGGAATTTCTTGTTGTTGCAAGAGACGAGTGCCAGCGCTGCTGCCATGATTGCTGCCACTCGATAGAGTTTAGTTATCTTCATGTGCTTTCTTGTTATTTTGCAAAATATCGCTTGCAAAGATACTAATAAAATTGGAAATAGCCGTCTTGGAAGGATAAAATATTCAAAAATAAGAAAAATAAATGAAGTTTTATTCGTTTATTAATGATTAAAAAAGTATCTTTGCAGCGTTTTATATAATTAGATGTTAGACAAAACAATAAGTTTTTAAATTTTTAGATGAACGTAATTACAAAAAGTGTTCAGTTGCCTGATGGAAG
>CAVCCB010000121.1:0-6647 GCA_963600595.1 Subdoligranulum sp. APC924/74
CGGAAAGCCAGACGACCAATACGGCCGAAACCGTTAATAGCAACTTTTGTCATTTCGTTTAATATTTAAATTAAAAGTTAAAAATAATACTCTTTAGTAGCTCTCAGGCGCAAACAGAGTGCCAAAACATTCAAATTTCAACGCCATCAAGCATTTTTTCTTCTTTTCGAGGGCAAAGTTACTAATTTTTTTCTAACTTTGCAACCGAAACGAGTATTAAATAAGTTAAAAAACGAGAACTGACGTTTAATCTTAATGCGTTTTTAGCACTTATTAGTCGAGAATGACAACTCCATATTGCAAAATAGATTTATTAAAAATTGCGGCTGTGGGGAGTTCTTGCGACAAAGCTCGGGAAATTGCACATAAATACACCTTATCTATATAATATAGGCGCATTCAATGCAACAGTTTAGAACAATAAAATTTAATAGTAAAGTATGAGTAAATTTTTGAATGAATTCAAGGAATTCGCCATGCGCGGCAATGTGCTCGACATGGCAGTCGGTGTCATCATCGGTGGCGCTTTCGGGAAAATCGTCAGCTCCGTAGTGGACGATGTCATCATGCCTCCCATCGGATGGATTATCGGAGGTGTCAACTTCTCCGACCTCAAGGTAACACTCCCATCCGTCAGCGTGGCTGGAGAGGAGCTGCCGGCTGCCACCATCAACTATGGCAACTTTCTGCAAACCTGCTTCGACTTTCTCATCGTAGCCTTCTGTATCTTCATGCTCATCAAGGTAGTCAACAAGTTGGCAAAGAAGAAAGAAGAGGCCAAGGAACCCGAGGTTCCGGCAGCACCCGAACCCTCCAACGAGGAAAAGCTCCTGATGGAAATCCGTGACCTGCTCAAGAACAAATAAACCCTCTCCCCGCTAGTCTGCAGGCCACCTGTCCAAGACCAGCGGGAAACCTTTTCACTCACCTTTCCAACTTAGACAACCATGAGGAAATTGTTTTTTCCACTTTTGACCCTCGGCATATTCTGCATTCTCGCAGGAATCGACATTCTCGACTCCAACCGCACCAACACGGAGAGGAAGCTCGTGTCCGTGTCTCCCCAAAAGACAGAAGACTACATGCTCTCGTCGCTAAACGTAACTGCCATCTCCCAAGACAAGAGAAAACTGATATGGATAGGCACGTCGGCAGGCATCAATGTGTTCAACGGCAAGGGATACATACAATTTTCCCATAACGTCAAGGACACCACTGCATTGCCCGATGACTACATCAATGTGTTGCACCGCGACCAAAAAGGCAGGATGTGGGTGGGCACCCAAAACGGGTTGGCAAGATATGAAGGCGGCTATCGCTTCCATCGCCTCCCCCTGCCCACCAGCAACACGAATATCATCTGCATCGCTGACTCCGAGGATGGCATCATTGTCAGCAATGGAAAGAAACGATTCAAGGTTCATGGCAACCAAGTTGAAGAATATCATTCCAAAGAAAGTCTCCCCACAACCCTTCCCCCCGGAACCGACAAGGTGCAACAGCTCTGCGAAGCCTTGGGAATAAACGACATCCACGAAGCCGACAAGGTTCTCAAGAAGCCGAAGGAACTGATTTCCTGCCTCTACAAGGATGCAGGAGGTAACCTATGGGTGGGATACAGGAACGCCGGATATCAGGTACTGTCTAAGAACACGGTCTCCTATTCGTTAGCCAACGGCAACCAGCTCGCCCAAGTAACAAAGGGAATGGACATCACTTGCCTGGAATCCTCCGGGCAGCAAGTACTGGCTGGCACCACTCTGCGACTTTTCATCTACGACACCCGCAGCAACAGTCTGAACAACATCTACTACAGAGACATCTTCCGACAGTCCGTTGCCCAAAGGCAAGAGCTCGTCAACATCGTTGCACTTCCCGGCAACCAGATTTGTCTGGTGGGCAATCACGAGATGGTGAGTGCCCAGGTAGAGGGAACACGGCTGTTGGTCGGCAAACGCACTTCAAATCTTCCGCTCTTGGGATGCGGCACCGAGGCAGACGCCATCTACGCCAGCAGCGAGTCACCTTATATTATAAAGTACAGGTATGGGGAAACGAAGGCCGACTCCATTGCCTTCAACAGCAAATGGTATGACGAGGAGACTCAGCTCACCACCCTCAAGGACGGCAATGTGCTGCTGTTTATGAAAGACATGCACGTCGCCATTCTCTCCACCCGGACGGGGAATGTAAGCGAACTCCAGCTAAAGGGCATCGGAGACCCACGGAACATCGACCCCGCCTTCGCCCGACAGGACAGCAAGGGAAACGTTTGGCTCGGCACCAAGCGCTCCGGACTCTACCGCCTCCACCTCGCCAAGAGAGAGGTGGAGCGGACAAGCTTTGTCAACGACGTACACATCCAGGGTCTCATCGAGGACCAAAAGGGACAGATATGGATTACCACCCTCAAGGACGCCACCTGCTACCAACCCTCCACCGGGGCGGTGCTGATGAACAGTCTCGCCTCCTCCAGCCAGAACGAGTGGCACCGCCAGTACTTCGACAACTCCATCTGCCAGGCTCCCAACGGCGATGTCATCCTGGGCAGTTCCGACGGTTGTATCTTCCTGCCCATCATCTCCGGCGACAAGGACCTCCTGGCGAACACTACCATGAGGAACGGGAAGGAAGCGTCCTATGACAATCCCACCTCCCTGGAAAAAGGGCTGTGCATCTATGGCATGGATGTGAAGACAACAGACGAGAGACACCTCGCCATCAATGACTACGAGCTACAGGAGAATCTCTCCGCCAGGGAAGACAAGCAGGATGTCACCCATTATACACTCGCCCACGACGAGAACGACCTCACCTTCCGCTTCTTCTATCCCAACTTCAGCCGTCGTTCCTCATTGCTCTTCCAATATATGCTGGAAGGCTATGACAAGGACTGGAGCGCCCCTACCTACGAACATCTTGCCAACTTCGCCAACCTCTCTCCCGGCAAATACACATTCAGGCTCCGACTGGTTTCGTCACCCGACCTTCCTCCCCTCGCCGAGCGTACCGTGCGCATCACCATCAAGCCCGCCTTCTGGACCTCATCAGCAGCCTGGCTGCTCTATGTGGCACTCTTGGGATTGCTCATCTATTACATCAACTCCCTCTACCTCCGCATCCGCTCCAACAGGATGTTGCTGGAACTGGAGCAGCGCACCAACAAGATGAACATGAGCTTCTTCGCCAACATCTCCCATGAGTTCCGCAACCCCATCACCATCATTGCCGGACCGCTCCTGGCGCTCAAGTCGGACGCCACCCTGCCCCGACAGGTGCAAGACACGCTCAACAGGGTCTGCATCAGCGTCAACCGCATGCTGAGGCTGATAGACCAGATGCTAGATTTCAACCAGTTGGAGACCGATGACCTGCGGCTGAAGGTATCGGAGGTGGACGCAGCACAAGGACTGCGCAATATCTGCGCAGCCTTCGAGGAGTCTACCAAGGTGAGGGCCATCAGATTCGTCGCCGAATTCCCCGAGAAAATGCAGGTGTGGATGGACAGCGACAAGTTTGAGAAAATACTGAGCAACCTCTTCACCAACGCCCTCAAGCACACACCCGACCAGGGGCTCATCAGAATCACTGTTAAGCTCAATGACATCATCAGCGTATCCGTATTCAACAACGGTCCGCTCATCGAGGAGGAAAAGCTACAGGATGTGTTCAAGCGATATTACCAGCTCGATGACACCCAGACAGACCATCACTATGGTTGGGGCACGGGCATCGGTCTCTATTACGTCAAACGGTTGGTGGGCCTCCACCATGGAGAGATACAGGTGAGGAACCTCATCGCTATGGGCACAGAAGAGTCAGCGGGAAATGGGGTTGAATTCAGCTTCCGGCTCCCCATACGCAAGGAGCAGTACACGGAGCAGGAACTGTCGAGCGAGAAGTCGGGCGTGATGCAGATTCCCATCGAGAACATGCCTGCCCCTCATGCGGAGGAGGAAGAGCAAGAAGAGACGGGATGCAAGAGGAAGAAAATCCTCGTGGTGGACGACGACATCGACGTGGCGCAGTACATCCGCAGCATCTTCGCCCAGGACTACACCGTGGAGAACCGCTACTCCGCCGAAGAAGCCCTGGCAGACATGGAGCACATCGCGCCCGACATCATCCTCAGCGACATCATCATGGGCAAAATGTCGGGCTATGACTTCTGCAAGACCTTGAAGGCCAATCTCATGTTCAGCCACATCCCCGTGGTGCTGATTACGGCGAAGTCGAACATCGACGAGCAGATTGCCGGTCTTCGCTTGGGTGCCGTGGCTTACGTCACCAAGCCTTTCGACCCTTCCTACCTCAAGGCGATGGTGGAATCACAGCTCCACAACATCCAGACCCTGCGACAGCGACTGGGGGAAAGCACGGAGACCGAGACGCTCACGGAGAGTGTCGCCGATACCCTCTCGGAGCAAGACCGCAAGTTTATGGACGAACTGTACAAGTTGATGGAGAGACGGGCGGCAGAGATGGACCTCAACGTAACCACCGTCTGCCACGACCTGCTCATCAGCCAGTCCAAGTTCACCTACAAGCTGAAGGAGCTGACCGGCGACACGCCCGGCGCATTCTTCAGGAAATACAAGCTGAACCGGGCGGCGCAACTCCTCAGGGAAGGCGGGCACACCGTCTCGGAAATAGCCACCATGACGGGCTTCAACACTGCCGCCCACTTCTCCGTGGCATTCAAGAAGCAGTTTGGGATGTCGCCCAGCGAATATCATTAGGAAAACCACGAATATCATTAGCTAACCAGCGAATACCATCAGGCAAAAAATCGGGGTGCCGCCTGGCCAATCACGGCCCAGCGACACCCCTTCCAACTTAAACCTTTTCCTCGTTGTCACGTTCCTAAATACATCTCTACCTTAGTATAATCCAAACGATAATCCAAAATCTGTTTAATATAATCCAAATACGAAATGATAAACGTAGCTGATACCCAATCCTGCGATAGATGCTGTGACCACATGGATCATGCCCGGCATCATGAAGGAATGGTTGAGCAGGTACTTTCCTATCACAGTGGTGCCCGAACGGTCGAAGTTGACCGTGGCGATGTCGGAGGGATAGTTGGGGATGAAGAAATATCCGTATACCGAAGGCATCACGCCCAGCAATATCCATCCTTCGATGCCCAGTGAGTAAGCGAGCGGCAGCATCGCCACAACGACGGCACCCTGCGAGTTAATCAATACCGATACGAAGAAGAAGGCAAGAGCTATCGTCCAAGGATATGACTTCACCAAGTCTACAAGCAGTGCCTGGATCTCGGGCTGATAGTTTGCGAAATATGTGTCACTCATCCATGCGATTCCGTAGATGGCTACCACAGCCACCATACCGTTCTGCCATACGGCTCCGCCAACGGCAGCCTTTGCCTTCGCCTTGCAGAAGAGAATCATCAGGGCGGCGGCGGCGATCATCGTCACCTGGATGAGAATGTTCATTGCCAACGGTTTCTGCACCGTCTCGGTCACGCCAGCCATCACCACGCCTGCCTTGGCAAGCTGCTTGGCTGTCTCTGTCACGCCGCCGGGAAGGGTCACGAACTCAGGTGCACCGGCTGCCACCTGTACGGTCTTGTAGGTGGGCAGGAGGTTCACGCCCATCATCGAGGCAATGGAGATGATCACGATGACCACCAATGCCGCGAGGAAGATGTAGACGGCGCGCTTGCTCTCGGGAGCAATCTTCTTGTCGAGCGTGGTGGCGGTGTTGCCATAGATATATTCCTTCTGTGCGGGATCCTGCAACTTGGCGAGGAACTTGGGGTCCTTGTCGAGGTCGAGACCACGGTTCCAGCTGGCGGCTACGGCAAAGAGAATACCGATGAGGCAGGCGGGGATGGTCACCAGGATGATCTGCACATTGCTCACATGGAAGCCATTGTCGATGCTGATGGTGGAGAATGCCACCACTGCCGCAGCGATGGGCGAGCAGGTGATGCCTATCTGGGAAGCGATGCTGGCAATGCCGCAAGGACGCTCCGGACGGATGCCCTTCTTCAGGGCGATGTCGCAGATGATGGGCATCAACGTATACACTACATGTCCCGTGCCCACGAGCATCGTCAGGAGAAACGTGGTGAAGGGGGCGAGAATGGTGATGCGCTCAGGATGCTTGCGCAGGATGCGCTCTGCTATCTGTATCATCCAGTCCATACCTCCCGATGCCTGCAGCATACCGGCGCAGGTCACCGCGGCTATAATAATGTATATTACGTCTGTCGGCGGTGTTCCGGGCTTCAACTGGAAACAGAATACCAATACGGCAAGTCCGATGCCGGAGATGGCACCGAGTGCCAAAGAACCATAGCGAGCGCCTACCCAGAGTGCTACCAGCACTACAAGCAGCTCTACAATCATTAATAGTGTCATACGATTTTTTTTAGTTATTTGATTGTTTGTTTTTAATTTCGCCGCAAAGATACGGCTTTCCCCCATAACTGCCTTTCGTTTTTCAACAATCGACTTTCGAAAAATCGCAAAAGTCACAATACCCACGTTTTCAGTGCTTTGCCATATCCTTCAATAATAAGTATGATACTTACGGTGAGTAAATATGATACTTACGACTTGTAAACATGATACTTATGACTCGAAAACTGGGTACTCATGGAAAGTTTCCGCCAC
>CAVCCB010000122.1:0-6628 GCA_963600595.1 Subdoligranulum sp. APC924/74
AACCCCTATGCCAAGATTGAGAATCTTGTATCCTAACCATTAGATGAATCGACCAACGGTACACTTTTCGAATGACATTGCGGAAGGTGGGGGATTCGAACCCCCGGTACGGTAATCCCGCACGTCAGTTTAGCAAACTGGTGGTTTCAGCCACTCACCCAACCTTCCTCAGTCGGACTCAATAACCGAATCACAAATGTCATTTCTCAAATGCGGTTGCAAAGGTAATGCTTTTATTTTGTTCCACCAAATTTTTTTGCAAATATTTTTTCAAAAAATGTATTTTTCTTCCTTTGTCTGTCTTTTCCAACTCTTTTACACCTTATTATATATGACACTGTTCTATATTTCAGACCCAGTAAACTGTCCTATGAACAGAATGGCACCCGTGGTGGATTCCGTGATGATATAAACGAACGGGCGGTCGGCATGAAATTCCACATGGCGCGGCTCGTTGGGTTCCAGCATCGCCAGTGCCACGACAGCTCCCGTTACGGCAGCTGCCTTGGTACCTTCCTCGTTCACCTCAATCTTTGCCTTCTGGAACATCTTGGACACATGGAGGTCGCCATCGGCGAAACTGGAGAAGTCAGCGCCAGAGGTAAACATCGTCGGGGCACCCAATTTGCCGATGATATCATTAAGCGTCAAATCCACCTCAGTCGTGAAACGCGGCAATTTCAGGTCCACATAACATTCATCCATCTTGCGGCGCATATTCTCCAGCTCCCCCACTCCCATCTTGCCCACCACCTCGCCAATGCCTTTGCCGGCATTGGGCAGCAGGACGGTCATGCTATAGTTGCCTTTGCCATAAGGCAGGTTGACCGCCGCATAGGTATCGTTGTCTATATACAGCATCTTGTCGTTGCGGTGCATCATCTGCACACGCTTGATGTCACGGGTATAGCCCTGGAAACGCTCCAGACGAGTCTCCTTCTTGTCGAATTTGTCCTGCCAGGCCCCATTAAAGAAGATGGCGTTCAGTACACAAGACACCGCAGATGGCTCCAACCCGTCGATGACCTCGGGTATCATCCCGCCAGTGTGCTCCTTACACCAACAGTTGATAATGTCCACTGCCTTCTGGGAGGAAAAGTCGAGCCGTTCGATGCCAGCGCCATACTTTGCCATCAAGGTCTTGGAAAAGGCATCCTGCAGACGAAACCGGTTGTTGAGGGCGATATAGTTGGCGATGTTCAGCGTGACAGACTTGTCTGCCTTCTGCAAGTATTCCGACAGGTAATGATAGAAATCATTCATCTCGGCTACCGACACACTGTCAGCACCGATGGTCTCCATGATTTCTCTGCGAGTCTCTCCGCAGGCACCATTGGCAAGCATTGCCATCAGCCAGGTGACACTCAAGGGAGACACCACCTTAGAGTCATGCCCCGAGAGTTTCCCGAAGAGATTGAGGGCGAACCGGTTGTTGTCTCTCACCAGACGCTGCTGCGCATCGGAGAGGATCAAGTATTGCTGATCCAGGTCATCACCGCCACGGCTGGCCTCCATGCCACTGTCGCTGCGGCTGATTTCCAGTCCACTCACATGGATTTCGGAGTTCTCCTTCAAGTCGGAGTAGTCGCAACCATGCACTTTCCTGCTGCTTCCACAAGAAGTGACCGCCAAGCCCACGCAGAGGATGGCAGCAAATGTAATGTTCTTCTTCATAATTTTTCCAATTTAACATTTAGTGCAAGGGCGCATCTTCAGAGGGTCTCCCAGGCATCACACGCAGATGATAGCGGTTGCCGTCGAAATCCACGCGCATGATACGATCGCGGTCTGCCGCCATTTCTCCCAGCGCCAATGCCACATGGCCCATTGTGCGCCGGAGGTTGAGCTCTATGCAGGGATTTACAAACAGCCGTCCGTCCCCGTCGGCGCACACCATCATGTCCACACCGAAAGGACCTTGATACACATCCTTGAGGCAAGGCTCCATCACCCTCATCACCTCGTCACGAAGCTGGGTAAGTTGACAGACTTCCACATAAGACGACATCATCTCCTCCTTCATTTTCTCAGAGGCGAGGAGATTGCCCGTATAGGCATTCTTGACGGTCTGGAAAAGCGACAGTCCGCAGTATTTCATCTTGCCGTCACTCATCTCGAACTCCATGCCGAAATCCTTCACTTTATTATAATAGGGCTCCACAGTGACACCACCCTGCTTGGCGATGATGTTAGCCACCCAACGTTCGAAGGAGGCGAAACTGCCGCTTTGGCAGTTGTCGACAGAGATAAATCTCACTCCCCTTCCGCTGCTGCTCCAGGGCGCCTTGACCACTGCCCTGCCCCACTCACCAACGAGAGTTCTCACCTCTGCGACCGTCTCCACATACACCACGTCCTGCTGCAGATGAGAGGCAGCCCATTGCCGGCTGCTCAGTTTCCTAATGCACTGCAGGTTGTCATCATCAGGGAGCATGATGTCAGGGCATCCGATACGCCTCAGCTCCTCCACCAACGAGACATTCCAGCCCCAGGGATGGACACTGTCCACCAGGAAGTTGTCGGCGAACACCTTCTGCAGCTGCAGCTTGGTGACGAATTCTACCCTGTCTACATACTGGCTGCCCAAATGGCGCACTTTGTCACGCGCATCGTCAATGTCATCCACCAGTACGAAATCACCATCCCCCGCCCACAAGGCAGGGATATAAGACAAGTCGGCACGCAGCTGACGCCCCGCATGCGGAGCCGTGAAACGCCGGATGTTGGCGGCAAGCGCCAAGTCATGTTCGGGATTGAAAATATGTAGTTTCATGGGCGCAAAGTTACTAAAAAAGCACAGAACAGGAAAGACTTTCAGCCGAAAATCACGGCAAACGGAGAAAATTCTCAATTTTTAAGGGCAGACCGTTTGCCAATCGGAAAAGAAATGCTACCTTTGTAGACAAAATCACAAAACAAGAACAACTACAACAAAACATTCTAACGATTCACAAACAAAAGAACATCGACATGAACAAGAACCTGAAAGTTGCCATGGGCGTGCTCTTGGCCATCTCACCGCTCACACAGAACCTGGCTTCCGACTATGCCACAAAAGTCAACACGCTGATAGGTACTGACTATACCGGCAATACCTACCCCGGCGCGCAGGCACCCTTCGGCATGGTACAGCTCAGTCCTGACAACGGCATCCCTGGATGGGATCGTATCGCCGGCTACTTCTACCCTGACAGCACCATCGCCGGATTCAGCCACACCCATCTCTCGGGAACGGGAGCCGGAGACCTCTATGACATCTCCTTCATGCCCGTCACCTACCCCGTGAAGAAAGCCCCGATGCCCCTGGGCATCCACTCCCTCTTCAGTCATAAGGACGAAACGGCACAAGCGGGCTACTATCAGGTGAGGCTCACCGATTACGACATCAACGTGGAACTGACCGCAACCCCGCGCTGCGGCATCCAGCGATATACCTTCCCCAACAACGGCAAGGAGCGCGCCGTCATCCTCAACCTCACCAAGGCACTGAACTGGGACGGCACCACAGACTCCCGGATTACCCAGGTGGATGACCACACCATCGAGGGCTACCGGTTCTCCGACGGATGGGCAAAGAATCAGAAAGTATGGTTCCGCACCCGTTTCTCACAACCCATCAAGACCATTAAGATGGAAAAGACAACCCTCAAGGGTGGCACAGGCTATGTTGCCCACATCAGTTTCTACACCTACGGCGGCAACCAGCTCGTCATCACCACCGCCCTCTCACCGACAGGAACGGAAGGAGCCAAGAAAAACCTCCTGGCAGAAGCGCCCCATGACAATTTCGACCAATACAGGCAGGACTCACAGGCCACCTGGAACAAGGAATTGGGGAAGATAGAAGTGGAAGGCGGAACCGCTGCCCAGCAGACCACCTTCTATACGGCACTCTACCACACCATGATAGCCCCCACCCTACTCAATGATGTGGACGGAGCCTACCTGGGAGCGGACAGGAAACAGCACACCGCCGAAGGCTGGAACAACTACGAGACCTGTTCGCTCTGGGACACCTACCGTGCCGCCCATCCGCTCTACGACATCCTCGACCCCGAGAGGGCGAGCCACATGGTGAACGCCCTCATCGCCTTCAGCAAGGAGAACGGCAGGCTGCCCGTATGGAACATGTGGTCATCGGAGACCGACATGATGATCGGTTACCACGCCGCGTCAGTCATCACCGAGGCAGTTCTCAAGGGCATTCCCGGTATCGACAAACAGGAGGCACTGGCAGAATGCGTGAAGACCGCCAACCTCGATTCCTACCGCGGCATCGGACTCTACAAGCAGAAAGGCTACGTTCCCTATGACGTGAAGGAGCCGACGCTGAGCGACGACTGGTCACTTTCGCGCACCTTGGAATACGCCTACGACGATGCCTGCATTGCAGCCCTGGCAAAGGCATCCGGCAAGGGCACGTTGCAAAAGGAATTCAGCAAGCGCGCCCAGAACTACCGCAACGTATACAATTCCACGTCCACCTTCATGCAGCCCCGCGACTCCCAAGGCAACTTCCAGCCCGCCTACTCGCCCGATGACTATACCTCCCACATCTGCGAGAGCAACGGCTGGCACTACATGTGGTCAGTACAGCACGACCCCGAGGGGCTCATCAAGCTGGTGGGCAAGAAACGCTTTGTGGAGAAGCTCGACAGTTTCTTTACCTATTCGCCCAAGGCGACCGATGACCTGCCGCTTTTCAGTACCGGCATGATAGGACAATACGCCCACGGCAACGAGCCGAGCCACCATGCCGTCTATTTCTACAATAAGGTGGGACAGCCCGAGAAGGCACAGCGCTACATCCACCAGATTCTGACAGAGCTGTACAACGACTCGCCCTCCGGACTCTGCGGCAATGAGGACTGCGGACAGATGTCGGCATGGTACGTGTTCAATTCCATGGGCTTCTACCCCTTCAGTCCCATCAGTTGCCAATACGAGACGGGCACACCTTTATTTAATAAGGTGACCATCCACCTGCCTGGTGGCAAGGATTTCAAGATAGAGGCACGCAACGCCGCACCGGGCAAATATACCGTCAAGGCAGTGACACTCAACGGCAAGAGCCTAAAGCGCACTTACTTCACCCACGAGGAGCTGACGAGGGGCGGCACCTTGGTGTTCGAAATGAAATAAGAAACAAAACAGAGATTAGCCATCATGCACCACAAAACTGGGGCGTGATGGCGAGTTTTTACTTAGAAAAATGCTAAATAATGAAAAAAAACAAGTTTTTTGCAAACTTGACTTTGCAATTCAGAAAATAAGTGTTACCTTTGCATCATAAAAACAACAGGAACATATTAAGACTCATGGAAGAAGCATTCTTCAGAACACATAAATACCTCATTGAGCATACAAACGCTCCGGTTCGCCGCACCCTGATGGACGAGGTGGACTGGAACGATCGCTTGATAGGCATCAAGGGTACAAGAGGTGTCGGCAAGACCACCTTCCTGTTGCAATATGCCAAGGAAAGGTTTGGAGCGACAGACCGCAAGTGCTTGTTTGTGAACATGAACAACTTCTATTTCCAGAGCCGCGGCATCGCCGACTTCGCAGGAGACTTCGTGCGACAGGGCGGCAGGACGTTACTCATCGACCAGGTATTCAAACAGCCCGACTGGAGCATGGAACTTCGCAAGTGCTACGATCGCTACCCCGAACTGAAGATTGTCTTCACTGGTTCCAGCGTAATGCGCCTCAAGGAAGAAAACCCCGAGCTGAACGGTATCGTGAAGAGCTATAACCTGAGGGGATTCTCCTTCAGAGAGTTTCTCAACCTGCAGACAGGCAACAACTTCCACCCCTACACGCTGGACGACATCCTGCACAACCACGAGCACATCATCAAGCAGATACTGCCCAAGGTAAGCCCGCTGAAACACTTCAAGGACTACCTGCAACATGGTTTCTACCCCTTTTTCCTGGAGCAGCGCAACTTCACCGAGAACCTGCTGAAGACCATGAACATGATGACAGAGGTGGACATCCTTCTAATCAAGCAGATAGAACTGAAATATCTCAACAAGATCAAGAAACTGTTCTACCAACTCGCCGTAGAAGGAGCCAAGGCACCCAACGTGAGCCAACTGGCGGAGAGCATAGAGACAAGTCGCGCCACGGTAATGAACTATCTCAAGTATCTCGCCGATGCCCGTCTAATCAACATGATCTATCCCGAGGAACAAGACTTCCCCAAGAAACCCTCGAAGGTGATGATGCACAACACCAATCTTATGTACGCTATCTTCCCCATACAGATAGACGAGCAAGAGGTAATGGAGACCTTTTTTGTCAACTCGCTATGGAAAGACCACAAGGTACACCAGGGTGGCAAGGACCACTACTACACCGTGGATGGAACAACGAAGTTCCGCATCTGCGACGCACAGACAATGAACAAGGTAAGGTACACCCCTGACACCATCTACGCCCGCTACAACACGGAAGTGGGCAAGGACAACCGCATACCGCTCTGGCTCTTAGGATTCCTCTATTAAATGATGGAAATATGAAAATATTGAAATAGGGGCTATCAATACTGAAAGTTCGAATAAGAATTAAATACAAAACATTTTTAATATTTTATCTAAAAGTAAAATGGCTAAAGAGAAAAAAT
>CAVCCB010000123.1:0-6612 GCA_963600595.1 Subdoligranulum sp. APC924/74
GGGACAGTCTCAGCTCCGACATCAACTTCGACAAGAGACTGGCAAGATGCATCGGCGTAGACATCCGCTACGTTCTTTATCTCATGGACAAGTGGGGACATGCAGACCGACTGCTGAAAGAAATTGATGCAAAGTAAAGATAATTGGGGAAGGGTGCTCATAGCCCTTCCCCTTTCTGTATTTTAAAGTCCTTGTCTTTACGTACTCATGAATGTCATCATAAAGGATGTAAGAAACCAAGTCTGATGATGCTAGAAGCCTGCTGTTATTAGTTTTTGACAATTGTCAGCAAGGTGGATGGCAATTGTCAGCAAGATGGATGGCAGTTGCCATTCACAGTTACGGCAACTGCCGTAAACCGTACGCAACCGCTTTCTTACATCATAATACCAGGCTTCTTGCATCGTCAAGGCATGGTTTCTTTCATCGTCATAAGGGCGAGTGGCAGGAACTATGGGCATTTTTGTGATTACTTGTTAGTGGAGACGAAGAGACCCTCTATCTGAATGTCACCGTCCACTAATTCGGCAGGGAATGTATAGGTGTTGTCCTTTGCCATGGAAGACTTCCCTATCACCACCTCCTGATATTGTACCGTGCCGTGTACAGCGGCTTCGCCGGCAAGGTTGAAGCCATGGCGCACCTTGATGCCCGAATAGGAGAAGCCGGGGGCTGGGGTCACCTTGATCTTGAAAGGCTTGCCGAACGGTGTCTTGTAGTTGTTGAGCTTGGTGCCGTTGGCAGCAGTCACCACACCATTCCTGTTTGCCTCCGTCACATTCACGTCGGCGGCATGGACACGGAGGTTCATGTCCACCACCTTGTCTTTCCCCTCGCATCTCAGACGATACACACCGAAAACCTGACTCTTGGGAACGCTCACCTTGACTGCATCTGCCGTGGGGAACTCGCCCACCAAGTCCTCTGCGTCAAACACGCCGTCCTTGCCATAGTCCACATAGCAGCGTATTTTCTTTCCCATGCCATCGGGCGAAGGCGCAACCGTCTCGCCGGGCAGGGCATCCACCGTCACTTCCTTCTTATAACTGTATGTCTTGCCCTCAGCCACGGGATAATCGCCATGGAGCAGGATGCGTGGAGCAGAAGACTGGTTCACCACGATGTCATCGATGTAAGCCACGGCATCCTCTGTAAGTTGATGGGTAGACTCCGCATCAGGCACCACCACCAGACTGTGGATTTCCACACCCTCGGCACTCTTGACATGGAACACGGCATCCGCCCACACTCCTGCCGGAACCTCGGTGGAAGAATAGACCCAGAACTGCTCCACATCGGAAGACTGTCCCGGACGGTCCTTGCGCTTGCCCAGTCCCACAAGCATCACACGTCCCTTCATCGGACGGTTGATGAGCACATGCACCACCTTGCCTGAGGGCGAGAGGGCGAAAGGCTCACGAAGGTCAATCCTTGTGCCAAAGATGTTGGACGCATACCTTGAACGTTGGAATCCCAACACCTTCGCGCTGCTGTTGTTCTCCTTGCTGGGATTGTCCACCACGGCGACGTTGCCCTCCAACTTACCCGTGCGGAAAGGCGAGTGCTCCCATTTGTCATAGACACCCAACGACTGATAATCCTGTGTCTCGAAACCGATGCTTTGTGCCATTGCCGCCAAGGGCAAGAGACAAAGCGATATTGCGAATAATTTCTTCATTTGATTCTCTTGTGCTAAATACTAAAATACCTTTACTGTGTGCAACAGCGGACAAGCCTTGCTGTCATCGATGACTATCCTCAGAGCCTTCGCCTTGTAGCCGGAGCCATAGCTGTCGGCAGTGCTTCCGTTGAGAGGGATGATGCGCCTGTAGCCGATGGTGGTCGTAGTACAATCCTTTGCTACAGGTTGCCAAGTGTTGCCGTCGGGCGAGATTTCTATATGGAACTTCCTCACGCGTTGTCCCTTGCGGATATACTCCATCATGTCTACATAGCGCACGGTCTGCGGTGATTTCCATGTGAAGGTCATCGTGGCTTGTTTCACGCCGTCGGCTGTGGCCCAATAAGTGTCCTTGTCGTTGTCGGTCATGTTGGCAGCCTGATACTGGCGGTTGACGCCCGCCTTTCGGGTATCTGTTACCGTCACCTGTGCCTTGCTTGCCAAGTCCTTGCCCAGACGTTTCTTGAGCATCGTGCCAAACTCCTTCAGCACCCTTACGTCGGCATCGGGCAGCAAACCGTATTGGTCAGGCGGACAGTTGAGGATGAGCGTGGAATTCCTGCCCACGGTCTCCAGATACATCTGGAAGAGACGCTCCGCCGACATCGGTTTTTCTCCCTCGTGCCAGAACCATCCCTTGTCGGTGAGCTTGGCATCGCTCTCGCCAGCCTCCCAGAACCATCCGTTCTCGGTGCCATACATACCGTTGTTCTCAGGCGAATAGCCCGTCTCCTCGGGCGACCAGTTGGTCTCGCCAGCCCATCCGTCCTCGTTGCCTATCCAACGCGCCTCGGCTCCCACGCCCCAGAGGATGATGTCGGGGCACACCTTGTGGATGGAGTCGCGCAGGTTGGGAATATCATAATAGGTGGAGCGGTCCACGCTCACGGTGGTGTTTCGCCCGCCATAGTAGCCGTCGCCGCCGTTGGCTCCGTCAAACCACATCTCGAACTGGTCCTTGCCATATTGTGCCAGTTCGGCGCACTGGCGCAGGAACACGTCGTTGACGTAGCGCTCCGTTCCGTAGTACTCGTTGTTCCTGTCCCAAGGCGACACATAGAATCCGTATTTCATGCCCAACTTGCGTGCCGCCTCGGCGAAGTCTCGGGGAATATTGGTGTTCTTTCCGTTGTCGTTGCCCGCCTTCAGGATGGAATGGCCGGTGGTCTTCGTGGGCCAGAGGCAGAAACCGTCGTGGTGCTTCACCACGGCGATGCCGCCCTTCATGCCGGCTGCTTTTACCACTTTGAGCCATTGGGCTGGGTTAGGCGCACCCAAGGGAGCGAAAATTTTCTCGTCCTCGCTTCCCAGTCCCCACTCGCGGTTGGTATAGGTGTTCATTCCATAATGGAAGAAGGCGTAGAACTCCGTCTCCTGCCATTTCATCTGTCTCTCAGAAGGTACAGGGAACACGGCAACGGGTTCGTTGTCGGGATTGGGCAATGTCTGCTGCCTCATTTCAAACTTTCCCTGGGCGAGTCCACTCAATGGTACTATAAGAAAGGACACTCCTGTCAATAGGTGATGGATCAATTTCATAGTTCTCTAAGTTTTTATGGATATTTTTTTTAATATTGTGAGATGTTGTTCAACTCCTTCATGCTCACCAGTCGGGGAGCCTCGTTCAAGGTCTTCCTCAGTTGCTCTGCCGTGAGTTCAGCGGATGGGGCGAAGTCGGCGGATTGCATATAATCCAACACGCTCTCGTAGAACGCCCTTCCTTCGGGATATTGCGAAGCTTTTTCCAAGTCGCTCATGCAGACGAGCAGCTTTCCCTTGCCTACCTTCCACTCCATCACGAGCCCGAGCTTGTGGTTGCGCTCGATGTTGTCGATGACTTGCACGATAGGCTTATAAGCCTTGGCGAAGTTGTCGAGCACCAAGGGATGCGACTCCTTGATGACGGGAAACCACTGCCAGTTGGTGTGTATCTCCGTGGGGAAGCCGCGGAAGAGGGGATGGTCGGGATTGGTGAGGATGCCCAAGGTGCCGGGGGAGACTGTCTTCTTGTTGTTCTCGCAGATGGTCTTGAACATACGGTAGTTCCAGTAGTCGGTCTGGAAGAGTCCGCCCACGGTATGGGGAAGGCTGTCGGGCATCCAGAGCACCTTGGCACCTTTCTCCAACTGTTTGGCTATCTCTGCGGTCATCTGCCTGGCAATGACGACACCTTTCTTATTCATGGTAGCCTTGGGATAGACCCACAGCTCGTATGAGTTGTGGGCATCGGTGTCTTCTATCTGAAGGGTAACATCCAACTTTGCCGGCTTATCCACGTTGAGAGTCTCTGCCAAATCGCCAATGTCCATCAACCCTTCGTCATTCTTCGTAATGTTCATCACTCCCTCGCTCTCCCCAATCTTCCATCTCAGTTTTTTGTCTTTAAGGGAAGAACTGCCGTAGTTGGCAATCTGAATCTTTGCTTTCAACGTGTCGCCCGACTCATAGCAGAACCTGTCCACAACGAGAAGCGGCACTACTGGCGAGCACCACTGCCTCCATTCCTCGGGCGTGGTGATTCCCTTGCTCTCCATAAAGGCATCGAGGATGCCCACGAAGGCACTGCCCTGGCCGGGATAGTCCTGGATGTCGAGAAGCTGGAAACCCGCCATGTTCCTGGTGCGGAGGTCCATTTCAATGTCTGCCTTATAGAGTTTCACGCTCCACAGACCAGAAGCCTTGTGGAAATCTTCCGCCTGCGAGAGCATTCCTGCTGCTGAGAGACGCTTGCGGAACACCTCGAAATTGCAGGGGCGAAGCACACCCGTGTACTTCTTCATCTCACCAAAGTCGGGGTAAGTCTGAAACTGTCCCGTCTCGTGGGAAATGATGGGAATGCCTGCCTTGCCGTCCTTCTGCCAAGACTGTGGATTTGCCCAAGGGTCGCAAGCTTCATCGAAGTTCATTGTGGTGTTGGGACGGAAATGATTGATCATTCCGCCATCATAGGCATCGGCAAAGGAGAACGAGCCGCGGGTATGGGTATTGTATTTGCCCCATCCCTCGCCACCAATGCGGCAAGTGGTGAAGTAGTCCATTCCTTCCTTCACCCCTTGGTAGCCGAGATAGTAGTTGCTGCCGAAGGTATAGTATTTGTCGGGGGCTATCTTGCGGAAGTCATCCACAAACTCCTTCATCTTGTCAATGTCGCCCCAAAGTTCGTTGCCCAGTGCCATCATGCGGAAAGAGGGATGATGCCCGTACTCCTTCAAGATGTTCATGCCCTCCTGGTGGAGGAACGTCATGAGCGTGGAGTCGTTCTTGTCGAAGGAGCCCCAGAAAGAAAGCTCGGGCTGGAGGTAGATGCCAAGACTGTCGGCAGCCACAAAGGCAGCTTCCGGCGGGCACCAGGAATGGAAACGCACATGATTGATGCCGTACTCCCTGCAAGTGCCGAGATACTTCATCCATCCCTTCACGGTCATATCTACATGTCCGGTCAATGGCCATACGGCAGCATCGTGTTTGCCACGGAGGAAAATCTTGTGGCCATTGGCAAAGAAATGCCCGCCCTCGATATGGAAGTTCTTGAAGCAATCCAAGACATTTGAATTGACTTTCCCTTCGGTCGCCGAACTTTGTTTCTTCACTCTTCGTTCTTCACTCTTCACTTCCAAGCGTATCTCGCCTATGATTCCATTCCAGTTGGTCTGCGTGTCCTCTGTATAGGCGTGGCTGGAGGCATAGATTTGCTCGGGCACGCCCTTACTGTTATCCACTATGATTTCCAGAAGGTGCTTGCCGGACTTCAATTTCTTTGGCAGGAGGTATCTCTGGGGAGTGCTGATATAGTTGCAAGAATCGATGAGCTGTCCGTCGAGATACACCCACGAGGGTCTGGTGCGCTCCAGGAAGAGCATCAGTTGCTTCTTCTTCCACTCCTTCGGAATGTCGATGGTGCGTGAATAGCGGACAGCACCCTTGTAGGCACTGTTGCGGGTTAGGTGGGTAGTTTCGGTAAGGTCGGTGGGCGACTCTCCCAGGCGATTGGTGTCGATGGTGCCGGGCAAGGTGGCGTGCTTCACCGCCTTGTCATTGCCCAATGTTACGTTCCATTCGCCGGCAAGCGAAATGCTTTGTGCCTGAATGCCTTGGCTCATCAGTCCCAGGCAGAGGATGAGGATAGATTTCTTCATGATTAGGATGCTTTTGCGTTACTCGGGTGCAAATATAGCATAATATTAGATATGCTCCAAGATTTTTCTCAATTATTTTCAAGAAAACCCAAATTTAAAATCTCCTTTAATTATCGAGTTTTCATAATTAGTATTACACCTTATGATATAATAGAGCAATGCATAGTAAGAAAACTCAAACGACAATAGTAGTTTTTAGGAACCCTCTTTTAGCGTTCTTCACTTTCGCTTAATTATGCCGATAGGCTGAAGGTGTGAGCCCCGTGTTTTTCTTGAACACACGGTTGAAGTGCTGGGAATACTGGAAGCCGAGGTCGTAGGAGATTTCCGTGATGGTTTTCTCCGTGCCGAGGAGCATCGACTTGGCAAGGTCGATAATCTTGGCCTGAACATACTCCTGTGCGCTCACACCAGTCTGCTTCTTGATTAGGTCACCGAAGTAGTTGGGTGAGAGGCATACCTTGTCAGCGAAGTATTTCACCGTGGGCAGACCGTCCTGATGGGGCTTGTTGCCGGTGAAGTAATCGTCCAGCAGGTTCTCAAATTGGATGAGTATATCCTTGTTTTGTACCTTGCGGGTCGCGAACTGGCGTGAGTAGAAGCGCAGGCAGTAGTTGAGAAGCAGCTCGATGTTCATGGAGATGAGCCGTTTCGAAAACTGGTCTGCGGGACGTTTCAGCTCTATATTTATTTTCTCCAGGCAGTCGCAGAAGATTCGCTTCTCTTCGTCGCTCAGGTGTAGCGCCTCGTTGGAGCTGTAGGAGAAATAAGTATAGTTGCGCATCTCGCGGGCCA
>CAVCCB010000124.1:0-6556 GCA_963600595.1 Subdoligranulum sp. APC924/74
AAGAGGGCTGGCGCATTGCCGGCTCTCTTTATTTTAACACGAATGTCCATGAATTGAACATGAATTTTCAGAAATTTTTATGACTTACGGCAAGGTTAATTTTTGGATAATTCGTGGTTCATTCACGATAATTCATGTTTTATCTTTAACACGAATGTCCATGAATTGAACACGAATTCCACGAAAAACCTGCTTTTTATTTGGTTTTCTCCACATTAAGTCGTACCTTTGTCGCAGAAACAAAAAACGGGACGATTATGGCACCAAGACTATATCCTATAGGCATACAGACGTTTGAGCGAATCCGCAAGGAAGGCATGCTCTACATCGACAAGACCGAGTATGTCTATCATATGACTCACACCAGCGGGAAGTATTTCTTCCTGGGGCGGCCTCGCCGCTTCGGCAAGTCGCTGCTCGTATCCACCATGAAGAGCTACTTCGAGGGGAAGAAGGAACTGTTTGAGGGGCTCGCCATCGAGAAGCTGGAGAAGGAATGGACGGAATACCCCGTGCTCCACTTCGACATGAGCGGCGGAAAGCACATGGAGAAGGAACAGCTGGAAAGATACTTGGCCGACATTTTGGAAGAACAGGAGAAAAAGTTCGGCTACAAGAGCGAAAAGATTGACGCCAACCTTCGCCTGAAAGACCTGTTCATGACAGCCTACCAAAAGACTGGCAAGCAGGTGGTGGTGCTCATCGACGAGTATGACGCGCCGCTGCTCGACGTGGTTCATGAGACGGAACAGCTCGACGTGCTGCGCAACGTGATGCGCAACTTCTACAGTCCGCTGAAGAAATACGAGCCCTATCTCCGCTTCGTCTTCCTCACGGGCATCACGAAATTCTCCCAGCTCAGCATCTTCAGCGAGCTCAACAACATCACCAATGTGTCGATGGACGACGAGTATGCAGGCATCTGCGGCATCACCAAGGACGAACTGCTGGAGCAGATGTCGGAAGACATCGACTGCCTGGCCCGGAAGCTGCAGCTCAGCAAGGAGGAGACCGCAGAAAAGCTGAAGGAGCTCTACGACGGCTATCATTTCTCCGCCTGCTCGCCCGACGTATTCAACCCCTACAGCCTGCTCAACTGCTTTGCCAAGGGCAAGCTGGGATCCTACTGGTTTGCCTCCGGCACACCCACCTATCTCATCAACATGATGAGAAAGCACCATACCCTGCCCACCGACATCACGAGGGTGGAGGCCGACGAGAGCGAGTTTGACGCCCCCACGGAAGGCATGACCACCATCATGCCCCTACTCTACCAGAGCGGCTACATCACCATCAAGGACTATAACCGGGAGTTCAACTACTATACGCTCGATGTGCCCAACAAGGAAGTGAAAGTGGGGCTCACCAAGGCCCTGATTCCATCGTATGTGACCCAAGACACGCTCTCCACCACCAATACGGCACGCCGCATAGCCCAGGCCCTCACCAAGCAAGACATGGACGGCGCCCTGCACCTGCTGCAAGACTTCCTGGGCACCGTTCCCTACTGCAACGTGACCAACCACGAGGGCCACTACCAGCAGATGCTCTTCATCATCTTCTCGCTCCTGACCGACTATCTGGTAGACGTGGAGGTGCACACGCCCAACGGCAGGGTGGACATCGTGCTGCTGACGAAGACCGACCTCTATGTGATGGAACTGAAGCTCAACAAGAGCGCACAGGCGGCGATGCAGCAAATCAACCTGAAGAACTACCGCCAGCGCTTCGCCCTCAGCGGAAAGCCGGTGACCAAGGTGGGCATCAACTTCGACTCCACCCGGGGAAACATCGAGAACTGGGTGATAGAACCATAACTAACATTCTCCGGCACACAACAATATAAAAAAAGGTGAGTTCCCGCAAGAGAAACTCACCTTTTTTATATTGTTCTTTATTCCTTAGAATTCCGCGTTCTTCGGAGTACGGGGGAAAGGAATGACGTCGCGGATGTTCTGCATACCTGTCACAAAGAGGATCAGGCGCTCGAAGCCCAGACCGAAACCGGCGTGGGGACATGAACCGTACTTGCGGGTGTCGAGGTACCATGTCATGTCCTTCATCGGAATGTTGCGGCTCTCAATCTCACCCATCAACTTCTCATAGCTCTCCTCACGCACAGAACCGCCGATGATCTCGCCAATCTGCGGGAACAGCACGTCGGTGCCCTGAACGGTCTCGCCGCTCTTGCCGCCGAAACCACTCTCCTCCTCGTCTATCTTCATGTAGAAAGCCTTGATAGCCTTGGGATAGTTGGTCATGATGACCGGCTTCTTGAAGTGCTCCTCCACGAGATAGCGCTCGTGCTCGGAAGCCAGGTCATCGCCCCACTCGCAGGGGAACTCAAACTTCTTGCCCTTGGCAATCGCCTCCTGCAGGATGCGGATACCCTCGGTATAGGGCAGATGAACGAAGTCGGAAGCGAGAACGCCCTCCAAACGGGCGATAAGCCCCTTGTCGATCATGCTGTTGAGGAAGTTGAGGTCGTCCTTGCAGTTGTCGAGCGCCCAACGGATGCAGTACTTGATGAAATCCTCTTCGAGTTCCATCAGTCCGTCCATATCCATGAACGCCACCTCAGGCTCTATCATCCAGAACTCCGCCAGGTGGCGGGGCGTATTGCTGTTCTCCGCACGGAAGGTAGGACCGAAGGTGTAGATGGCACCCAGCGCCGTGGCACCCAGCTCGCCCTCCAGCTGTCCGGAGACAGTGAGGGAAGTCTGCTTGCCGAAGAAGTCGTCGGAGTAGTCGATCTTGCCGTCCTCCCCCTTCTTGAGGTTGTAGAGGTTCTTGGTGGTCACCTGGAACATCTGTCCGGCACCCTCGCAGTCGCTCGCCGTGATGAGCGGCGTGTTGAAATAGAAGTAGCCATGCTCATGGAAATAAGTATGGATTGCCATAGCCATGTTGTGGCGGATGCGCATCACCGCCCCGAAGGTGTTGGTACGCAGGCGCAGGTGGGCATACTGGCGCATGTACTCGAAGCTCTGGCCCTTCTTCTGCATGGGGTAGTCGCCGCCGCAGAGGCCGTAGATTTCGATGCTGTCGCACTGTATCTCCACGCTCTGCCCCTTGCCGAGGCTCTTCACCAGGGTACCCACCACACTGATGCAGGCACCGGTGGTAATCTGGCGGAGCTGGTTCTCGTCGACCTTGGACGGGTCGACTACAATCTGAATATTATTAATGGTAGAACCATCGTTAAGAGCGATAAAATCGACTGCTTTGCTACTGCGATGGGTACGCACCCATCCCTTAACATTCACGACAGAGTCGTAGGACGTGCTCTTGAGCGCGTCCACGACCTTAGTTCTCTTCAATTTTTCCATTTCTTACTGTTTAATGTTACTCAAAGGCACCCATGCGGAGCATATCCACCTCCTTCTCGGTGAGGAAACGCCAGTCGCCGCGGCGCAGGTTCTTCTTGGTCAAGCCGGCGAACTGCACACGGTCGAGCTTGGTGACACGGTAGCCGAGGTTCTCGAAGATACGGCGCACGATGCGGTTCTTGCCGCTGTGGATCTCGATGCCCACCTGTGCCTTGTCATTTTCGTCGGCATACTCGATGGCATCAGCCTTGATCTCGCCGTCCTCCAACTGGATACCCTCGCGGATCTGTTCCATGTCATGGGCAGTGAGGTTCTTGTCGAGGTGAACGTGGTACACCTTCTTCTTCAAGAACTTGGGATGGGTGAGCTTGGAGGCGAGGTCGCCGTCGTTGGTGAGCAGGAGCACACCGGTGGTGTTGCGGTCGAGACGACCCACGGGATAGATGCGCTCGGGGCATACACCCTTCACGAGGTCCATCACGGTCTTGCGCTGCTGGGGATCGTCACTGGTGGTGACATAGTCCTTGGGCTTGTTGAGGAGCACATACACCTTCTTCTCCAGGGTGACGGGAGTGTCGTGGAACTTCACCTCGTCGGTACGCAGGATCTTGGTACCCAACTCAGTGACCACCTCACCGTTGACCGTCACCACACCTGCCTGGATGAACTCATCAGCCTCACGGCGTGAGCATACACCGGCGTTGGCGAGGAACTTGTTCAGGCGCAACGGCTCTGTGGGGTCGATGTTCTCCTCCTTATATTCGATGCGTTTCTTGAGACTGTACTTTGCATTGGGATCGTAGTCGGCTGTATGTGGACGGCCATATCCGCGGTTGTTGTAGCCACCCTGCTGTGGACGGCCCTGATAGCCGCCACGGTTGTTGCCGTAGCCGCCGCGATTGGCTCCATAGCCACCGCCACGCTGCTGGTAGCCGCCACGGTTGTTGCCGTAGCCACCCTGCTGTGGACGGCCCTGATAGCCGCCGCGTGACTGATAGCCGCCACGCTGCTGGTAGCCTCCGTTGTTGCCGTAACCGCCCTGGGTACGTGGCTGATAGCCGCCCTGCGGACGCTGCTGGTAGCTGTTGCCTGTAGCAGCACCCTCCTCGTCACTGCTGTTGTAGCGGGGCTGGTAGTCACCCTGCGGACGGGACTGGTAGCCGCCCTGTGGACGGGGCTGATAACCGCCACGCTGCTGATAGCCTCCACGTGGCTGATAGCCGCCACCTCCGCGGTTGCTGTTGTAGCCACCACCGCGGTTGCTGTTGTAACCGCCACGTGGCTGATAGCCTCCGCGATGCTCTGTGCTGCTCTGCTGCAGACCGGCGCCGAACCCCTCGGGGCGGAATCCCTCGCTGCTGCCGGCACCCTTGTCGCTGCTGTAGGCGCGCTGTGAATTGATACGGGGGCGCTGTGTACGGCCCACACTACGATAACTCTTCTGATAACCGCCTGTCGGGTTGTAGCCCTCACGGGTGTTCTCATTCTCAGGAGCCTGACCCTGAGTCTTGTTTTCGATTTCTGAATCCATTGAATTTTTACTGTTGTAATAGCCTCACGGCTGGGTTAATAAATATGTTGACAAATCTGAAATTAGATGCCTGTATAGTTGCTGGGGGTGATTGCCATCAGTTCCGCCTTCACACTGTCGTTCACGTCGAGACCCTGGATGAACTCATGGATGGTCTCCTCGGTCATGTGCTTGTTGGTGCGTGTGAGCGCCTTCAGTGCCTCATAGGGATGGGGGTATGCCTCGCGGCGCAGGATGGTCTGGATAGCCTCAGCCACGACAGCCCATGTGTTGTCGAGGTCTTCCTGCAACTTCTCCTCGTGGAGGATGAGTTTGCGCAGACCCTTCAGGGTGCTCTGGATGGCGATGACGCTATGGCCGAGGGGCACGCCGATGTTGCGCAGCACGGTACTGTCGGTGAGGTCGCGCTGGAGGCGGCTCACGGGCAGTTTCTGTGCCAGGAACTGCAGGATGGCGTTGGCGATGCCCAGGTTGCCCTCGCTGTTCTCGTAGTCGATGGGGTTCACCTTGTGGGGCATGGCACTGGAGCCCACCTCGCCTGCCTTGATCTTCTGCTTGAAGTAGTCCATGGAGATGTACATCCAGAAGTCGCGGTCGAGGTCGATGATGATCGTGTTGATGCGACGGATGGCGTCGAAGATGGATCCGAGGTGGTCGTAGTTGCTGATCTGGGTGGTGTACTGCTCGCGCTGCAAGCCGAGCTTCCCGCTCACGAACTTGTTGCCGAACTCACGCCAGTCATACTCGGGGTAAGCCACATGATGGGCGTTGTAGTTGCCGGTGGCACCGCCGAACTTCGCCGTGTGCTTGCATGCCTTGAGGGTGTCGAGCTGTTCGGTGAGACGGTACACATAGACCATGATCTCCTTGCCCAGACGTGTGGGGGAGGCGGGCTGTCCGTGGGTCTTCGCCAGCATGGGCACGTCTTTCCACTCGTCGGCATAAGCCTGGAGCTGGGCGATGAGTTCCTCCACCTGGGGATAGAACACGTCCTGGAGCGCCTCCTTGACGGAGAGCGGCACACTGGTGTTGTTGATGTCCTGTGAGGTGAGGCCGAAGTGGATGAACTCCTTGTAGGCATCGAGTCCTCCGATCTTGTCAAACTCCTCCTTGATGAAATACTCCACAGCCTTCACGTCGTGGTTGGTCACCTTCTCGATGTCCTTGACGCGCTGTGCGCACTCCTCGCTGAAGTCCTGGTAGATGGCGCGCAGACGCGGGAACAGGTCATGGTCGAAGGAAGCCAGCTGCGGCAAGGGCAGCTCGCACAAGGTGATGAAATACTCTATCTCTACTCGTACACGGTAACGGATGAGCGCATACTCCGAGAAATAATTGGCAAGCGGCTCCGTCTTTCCCCTATAACGGCCATCTATCGGCGAGATGGCGGTCAACAAATCTAAACTCATAACTAACACGTATTATTTATAGGGTGCAAAGATAAGGAAATTCAGCGAGATAAGAGAGAAATAAATGATAAATTAGCTTAAGTAACCGTTAAAAAAACAACTTTTAAAGGTAAAAAGTAATAAGGTAAAAAAGTAAAAAAGGCTGGACCAAAGCGTTAAAACACATATTATTTTACCACGGCTAAAAAGAAAAAAGTCTCACAACTTCCGTTGCAAGACTTCCTCTTGTGGGCGTTGACGGATTCGAACCGCCGACCCTCTGCTTGTAAGGCAGATGCTCTAAACCA
>CAVCCB010000125.1:0-6511 GCA_963600595.1 Subdoligranulum sp. APC924/74
TGTGTGGATCATCGCCCACAGGAAGGAGCTGGTGGAACAGGCTCAGCAAACTGTGGACCGGTTCTTCGAATACTTCAGGATGTCCCGGTTGGCAAGCAGGATAAAGGTGCTGTCGGTGCAGTGGCTCGCCCGGCATGCCAAGGAACTGATGGATGAAAAGGTGGGACTGATAATCGTGGACGAGGCGCACCATGCCGTGGGACGGAAGGGCATCCTGCCTCCTTCGCTGAAGCCGGGCGTGACGGTGGAGGGCGACGACGTGATGGTGACGGTGAAGCGTGCCGGCAACTACAAGAACATGACGCAGGCGGAGCGGAAGAGATTCCTGAAGCATGTGAAGCCTTTCAGCGAGCGACGGAACGGCGGATTCGTCTATTATGGCTTGAGAGTCAGCACCGAAGACGTGATACTGGAGCCAGTGTATCCTTACATCTCCAACTTTGTGGGTGACTTTGCCGCCTTTATGGCACCAGACGGAAAGTTTGGCGTGATAGGAAGGGACGGCAAGGTGGTGGTGCCTGCCAAGTATGAGCGGGTGGAGGTGTTGCCGAGGGCAAAGGCTAAGGTGACTTATGCCTCCGGCATCGAGGAGACCCTTGCCATCCGACAGCTCGCGTAGCACAGGGCGGTAAAGACGAAAACAGGAGGTAAACGCCTATGTATAGCGTTTACCTCCTACTTGATTTCCCAGGAGACGGGATAGGGTATTATACGATGCCCTGTGCCATCATTGCCCTTGCCACCTTCAGGAAGCCAGCCACGTTGGCACCCTTCACGTAGTTTACGTAGCCGTCGGCATCAGTACCGTACTTCACGCAGTTGGCGTGGATGTCGTTCATGATGTCGTGCAACTTGGCGTCCACCTCCTCGCGGCTCCACTTCAGGCGCTCTGAGTTCTGGCTCATCTCCAGTCCTGATACAGCCACGCCGCCGGCGTTGGCAGCCTTGCCCGGTGCATAGAGGATCTTGGCATCCTGGAACACCTTGATTGCCTCAGGGGTGGATGGCATGTTGGCACCCTCGCTCACGGCGATTACACCGTTGGCGATGAGGGCCTTGGCAGCCTCCTCGTTGATCTCGTTCTGTGTGGCGGAGGGGAGGGCGATATCAGCCTTCTCGTTCCATGGCTTGGCACCAGCCACATACTTCACGCCATACTTCTCTGCATACTCCTTGATGCGGCCGCGCTCCACGTTCTTCAGTTCCATGATGAAGTCGAGCTTCTCGCGGTCGATGCCGTCTGGGTCATAGATATAGCCGTCGGAGTCGGAGCAGGTCACTGGCTTGGCACCGAGCTGGATGAGCTTCTCCATGGTGTACTGTGCCACGTTGCCGGAGCCGGATACCAGCACAGTCTTGCCCTTGATGTCGATGCCCTTGGTGGCGAGCATATTGAGCAGGAAGTATACGTTGCCGTAGCCCGTAGCCTCAGGGCGGATGAGAGAGCCGCCGAACTCCTGGCCCTTGCCGGTCAGCATGCCCTGGAACTGGTGGGTGAGCTTCTTGTACATGCCGAAGAGGTAGCCCACCTCGCGGCCGCCCACGCCGATGTCGCCTGCTGGTACGTCCTCGTCAGGACCGATGTGGCGGTAAAGCTCAGTCATGAAAGCCTGGCAGAAGCGCATCACCTCTGCGTTGCTCTTGCCGCGTGGAGAGAAGTCGGAGCCGCCCTTTGCGCCGCCCATAGGGAGTGTGGTGAGGGAGTTCTTGAAGGTCTGCTCGAAGGCGAGGAACTTCAGGATGCCCAGGTTCACCGACTTGTGGAAACGCAGACCGCCCTTGTAGGGACCTATCACGTTGTTGTGCTGGATGCGGTAGCCCATGTTGGTCTGCACATTGCCCTTGTCGTCCACCCATGACACGCGGAACTCGATGACGCGGTCGGGGATGCAGAGGCGCTCGATGAGGTTCGCCTTCTCGAACTCGGGATGCTTGTTGTACTCTTCCTCGATGGTGCCGAGTACCTGGCTCACTGCCTGGATGTACTCAGGCTCATTGGGGAATCTTCTCTGCAGATTCGCAATTACTTCAGATGCTTTCATAAGTCTTTTTTCTTTTATTGGTGTTATATAAATCTATTCCTTCGTTTGCGATTGCAAAGTTATAGAATTTTCGTGAAAAAACCAACAAACAGATAGAAAAAATAAGGGAAAAGTAGTAGATAGTAAGGTTTTTTATGTTTTATTGGTGACGGAAAACGCCGGATTGTGTGCGTTCACCTTATTATATATGCCAAGGGGGAACCAGGATGAGTATTCCAGGTTCCCCCTTGGCACTGTATCATAGCATACCCTTGGAGCTGGGCAGCTCGAAGTGGTAGATATCCCGTTTCACCGCCATCTTGAGTGAGCGTGCCAGCGCCTTGAAGATACCTTCTATCTTATGGTGCTCGTTTTCGCCCTCCGCCTTGACATTGAGATTCATCCTGGCAGCGTCGCTCAGGCTCTTGAAGAAGTGCTTGAACATCTCCGTGGGCATCTCGCCCACCTTCTCGCGGTGGAACTCTGCGTCCCAGATGAGCCAGGGTCTGCCGCCGAAGTCGAGTGCCACCTGGCAGAGGCAGTCGTCCATGGGCAGGCAGTAGCCGTATCGCTCTATGCCGCGCTTGTCGCCCAGTGCC
The DNA here is from genome assembly GCA_963600595.1 of Subdoligranulum sp. APC924/74. Taxonomy (GTDB): domain Bacteria; phylum Bacteroidota; class Bacteroidia; order Bacteroidales; family Bacteroidaceae; genus Prevotella. The sequence continues at coordinate 2,621 of CAVCCB010000125.1, forward strand.
TGCAGCAGGCATTCGCCCAGGGCGATGCCCGTGTCCTCGATGGTGTGGTGCTCGTCCACGTGGAGGTCGCCCTTGGTGTGGATGGTCAGGTCCATCATGCCGTGCTTGCCTATCTGCTCCAGCATGTGGTCGAAGAAGCCCAGTCCCGTGGAGATGTCGCACTTGCCCGACCCGTCCAGGTTTACCTTGATGTGGATGTCGGTCTCCTTGGTGGTGCGTTTCACCTCGGCGATGCGGTCGCCGGCGAAGAGGATTTCGGCGATGCGGTCCCAGTCCATACCGTCCTTGCCCAGTATCAGGCTCTTGCAGCCCAGGTTGTCAGCGAGCTGCGCGTCGGTCTCCCTGTCGCCTATCACATAGCTGCCTGCCATGTCGTAGTCGGGGTTGCCGATATATTCGGCGAGCATTCCCGTGCCGGGCTTGCGCATGGGCGAGTTGTCCTCGGGGAAGTGGCGGTCAATGTGCTGCTTGGCGAAGGTGATGCCCTCGCCCTCGAGGGTCTGGATGATGAAGTTGTGCACAGGCCAGAAGGTGTCCTCGGGGAAGGAACTGGTACCCAGTCCGTCCTGGTTGCTCACCATCACCAGTCTGTAGTCGGTGTGCTGGGCGATGAAGGCGAGGTTGCGCATCACGCCCTTGGTGAACTTCAGTTTCTCGAAGCTGTCTATCTGTTCGTCCTCGGGTTCCTCTATCAGAGTTCCGTCGCGGTCGATGAAGAGTAGTCTTGTCTGTTTCATTGTGTTATTGCTGAAATGATGTGATTTGCTTGTTTTCCTCCATTTCCTTCCTTTCCGCTTCCTGTGTCCTGTAGGATCCGTAGAGGAAGGCAAAGGCGAGGCTGAGCCAGAAGCTGACATAGTTGAACACGAAGAGCAGGGCGCCTGTCACTACGAGGAGCAGGGGCGTGAAGTAGGAGGGGGTGCCCAGCGGGTCGCCGTCCAGTGCGCCGAGCTGCGAGAGGGTCTGTGCCCCGTAGAGGATCACGGCGGGGATGAAGAGCACGCAGGTGACCACTGCCACGATGAGGGTGCCCAGGAAGCCCAGCATGAAGATGCTGCCGCCATGACGGATGCCCGTGACGTAAGACCGCCAGGGATGCAGCTTCTCGCCCTCGCCGAGGAGCATCAGGCGGGGCTGGAGGTAGCCGAAGGGCAGCAGCACAACGAGTGTCATCACCACCGACAGGACCACTGTCGCCTTGGCGACGGGACCTCCCACTGCCGTTCCCGCCCACGCGATACCCAGTGCCACTACGCATGCCACGAGGTCGCTGACGACCCTGATGGCGAGGTAGCGCTTCAGGTTCTGCCAGAGCGTCTTCCTGTTGACCCATCTCCAGAACGCCGCTCCTGTCAGGATGCCGGCCACGGCGCAGAGCACGTAGATGACGGTCTGCAGGACAAACGATGCCATAGGGCTCTCCTCGCCCCAGTCGTGCAGCCCCTTGTTGGGGAAGCGGATGTAGAGGCAGAGTGCCGTCATCACGGCATCAGCGAGCACTGCCCACCAGGTCTTCTTGAGAAGGCGGAGCGGTTGGCTCGTCATTGCATCATACGATGCTTTCATGCAAGCAGTTATGCTGCGATTCTTAAACAATTCCATGATCTGTTGTTTTTCCTTTACTTTGTAGGGTTGCTAATAGGCTCGTCTTCTGAATTCCGCGCACGTCACGGCAGTGGCTATCGCCACGTTCAGGCTGTCGGCGGTGGGTCTTCCCTCAGGGAAGTTGGGGATAAGCAGGCGCCGGTTGACGCGCTTCTCCAGTTCGGGCGAGATGCCCTTTCCCTCGTTGCCCATCACGATGAGTCCGCGGTTCTCCAGCTCCTGCCGGTAGATGTTGCTGCCGTCGAGCAAGGTGCCGTAGACGGGGAAGTCGGCGGGCAGGGAGTCCACGAGTGCCCTCAGGTCGCCGTATTCCACGCTCACCCTGGCGATGCTGCCCATGGTGGCCTGCACCACTTTGGGGTTGTATACGTCGGCGGTGTCGTCGCTGCAGTAGATGTGGGTGATGCCAAACCAGTCGGCGATGCGTATGATGGTGCCCAGGTTGCCCGGGTCCTGCACACCGTCGAGGGCGATACTCAGCCCGGCGGTGTCGACGGAGTGGGGGGAGAGTCCCTTGGCTGCCGGCTGTTTGAAAACGGCAAGCACCTGTTGGGGGTGCATGAGGAAACTCACCTTCCTCAGCTCCTCCTCTGTCACCTCCACCACCTCGGTGCCTTGTGCGATGGTTTTGCCGCGCAGCCATTCTGCGGTGGCTACGATGAGGTCTGCGGGATGGAGGGCGAGCAGGTCGCCCACCACCTTGTGGCCCTCGGCTACGAACTTCCCTTCCTTGTTGCGGTTTTTCTTCAGTTCGAGCGAACGGATGTATTTTATCTTGTTTTTACTGATCATTATGGATGCAAAGATACTGCAATTTGGAGACAAAACAAAGGAATATGTGTAAAATTTAGATTTTTTGAACGAAAATATAAGTAATTGTCAAGTGACGGTATGTCCAACGCGCCCTGAAGGGCACGCTAATCAATGCGCTGGACACGTCCCGAGGCGGCAGAGTATAGACATAGGGAAGGTCATTTCAACATATATAATAAGGAGTATGTGACCTCGGGCAAAGTGAAGAAGTGGCATTTATGGCTGATTTTACGTATTTTATGTCGTGAAACATAAAATTTTGGCAAAAAGATTTGGCAGTTAAGTTTTTTTTTTGTTACTTTGCACCCGAAATCTTAAAGTGTGCTATAAAAAGCTCACATATAGTGAAAGAAAAAAGTTTAATTTAACAATTAATTTTAGAGAGAAAATGAAAAAGTTAGTATTAATGGTTGCTGCTGTTGCAATGGCAATCTCAGCTTCAGCTCAGACAACAACTGAGAGCAAGTTCTTTGACAACTGGTATCTTGGTATTAACGTAGGTGGAGCAACAAAGACAACACACAGCTCTTGGTTCAAGAACGTTAACCCTTCAGTAGGTGTACGTCTTGGCAAGTGGTTTACTCCAGTTTGGGGTGCTGCTTTGGAGGCTGATGCTTATGCCCGCAACAGGAATCTTCCTTATACACACAAGACTCTTGTTCGCGGTTTGAGCGGCAAGTTCATCGGTACAATCAACGCAACAAACCTCTTCTGTGGTTACAAGGGTGAGCCTCGTACATTCGAGATCATTCCATTGGCAGGTTTCGGTGGCTATCACTCATTCAACAACAGCCACAACGGTGCCAAGAATATCAACGCTCTCGTAGCTAACGCAGGTATCGACTTCGCTTTCAACCTCGGTAGCAAGAAGGCATGGCAGTTGTACATCGAGCCTTCTATGAACTGGTTCCTGCACGACAACCAGACAGCTTGCGACGGTGTTCAGTTCGACGTTAACAAGTCTGCCTTCCAGGTTAAGGTGGGTGTGAACTACAAGTTCAAGAACTCTAACGGTTCTCACAACTTCACAATCGCACAGCTCCGCGACCAGGCTGAGATCGACGGTTTGAACAGCCAGATCAACAACCTCCGCAACGACTTGAACGACAAGGACGCTCAGCTCTCTGCAAAGGATCAGAAGATCGCTGACCTCCAGAACGCTCTCGACGAGTGCAACAAGAAGCCAGCTTACGAGAAGCCAGCTACAGCTACCAACTTGCAGCCTACAGTATTGTTCCGTCAGGGCAAGGCAGTTGTAGACAAGAGCCAGCTCGCTAACGTAGAGATGATTGCCCAGTATATGAAGAACCACACTGACGCTAAGGTTGAGATCAAGGGTTATGCTTCTCCAGAGGGTTCTAAGGAGTTCAACCAGAAGTTGTCTCAGCAGCGTGCAGACGCAGTGAAGAATATCTTGATCAAGAAGTACAAGATCAGCGCTGACCGTCTGTCTGCTAAGGGTATGGGTGCAAC
>CAVCCB010000126.1:0-6434 GCA_963600595.1 Subdoligranulum sp. APC924/74
TCTTGCTCAAGATTGCGACGTTCGACACCATCGGAGCAGTGACCGTAAAAGAAATTACAGAATGAAAGGGAACCAAGAATGAAAGGAAACCAAGAATGAAAGAACTGAATATTTGTCCTTCAACATTAGCGGTTGGCTATACAAGTTATTCACCGATTGCCATCAAGCGTCTATTTGATGGCAAGAAAGCATCCCATCTCTTGAATTTCGAGATAGACGATATTAGCCAGGCAAAAGACGGCATGTATGCCATGAGAAGAATCTCCGTTTCTGGAGCACAAGAGAAGTTTCCTGCCATCTTGGACGAAGGAATCATCAGACTGTCCAAAGAGAACGAACGCTCATGGTACATCCTCAAGCCCGCACCTTGGGACAAAAGTGACGTATATGACAGGACTGGGCATCCATGCCGCTTAGATTTCGAACGATTTGGTAATCTCATTGGCCTGAGAGAAAAGCGCATCTCTGCCATCTTAGACCAGTTCGCATTCCTACCCAATGAGACTGAACAACTCGTCGCCCACTCTTTTCTCAATGACAAGATGAAAAGAACCTACCTGAGAATTGTAAATGAAAGAATTGCCAGGTTCAATCGAAAGTCGGAATAAAAAGAAATCCTTAGAAAGAGATACGTCCAACATATCACCATGCGGAAAATCTAACTGTTATCGTTATCGTTATCACTACTGCCTCACGAGATTCCTGCCCGCGTCTATTCTCAGGAAGATGAAGAGGAGGATGGTGAAGCCCCAGAGAGACGATCCGCCATAACTGAAGAACGGAAGCGGGATGCCGATGACAGGCGTCAAGCCCAGCACCATGCCCACATTGATGAACAGGTGGAAGAGGAACACGCTCAAGACACAATAGCCATAGACCCTGCCGAACTTGAACGGCTGGCGCTCGGCAAGGTGGATCAAGCGGAGAATGAGAGCCAGGAACAGCAGCAGTACACCAGCCGAACCGAGGAATCCCTCCTCCTCGCCCACCGTACAGAAGATGAAGTCGGTGTCCTGCTCGGGCACGAACTTCAGCTTGGTCTGCGTGCCGTTGAGGAATCCCTTGCCCTGCAAGCCGCCCGAGCCGATGGCAATCTCGCTCTGGTGCACATTATAGCCCGCGCCCGCCAAGTCCTCGTCAAGACCCAGCAGCACGTTGATACGCACCCGCTGGTGAGGCTCCATCACATCGTTGAGCACATAGTTGGCGGAATAGAAGAAGGCGATGGAACCGAGGGCGAAGCCAGCGATGAGGAAATAGTTGCGCAGGCGCGTACTGAGCCCCTGGTAAACAAGGAAACCGAGCATTGCCGCACACAGTCCCAACTGCACCCACACGATGTCGAAGGGAATGACGTAGGTGGAGAACAATCCCACCAGCAATGTGATGCCCAGCCCATAGCCAAGAATCATGTACATGTGTTTCCTGTTGCCCGTATACGAACTGACCATGCCCGCCGTGAACACCTGCACCAGGAGCAGCACCACAAACTTGCCCACCGACGTACATCCGTCCCACATCATCACCTCCTCATACTTCACGCCCACGACGAAATACACCACCATCGCCACAGCCGTGAACAGTATGCTTCCCGGCATTCCCTCGCGGTAGAACATCAGGAAGAAGGCAGAATATACCAGCGCAGAGCCCGTCTCCCTCTGTCCCACGATACATATCATCGGGATGAGTACGATGGCACACGCCGCAGCAAAATGCTTCAGCTTGTGGATGTTGAAGCCATAGCTGCTCATGAACTTTGCCGCCGCAAGCGCCGTGGCAAACTTGGCGAACTCCGCCGGTTGCAGGCGCAGGGGCCCCAGCACCAGCCACGACCTGGACCCCTTGATGCTGTGGGGATTGAAGATGGTGACAAAGAGCAGCAGCACCAGGGCGGCATAGATGACGTAGGAGAACGTGTCGTAGAACCTGTCATCGAGCATCAGGATGACGAAGCCCAGCACGATGCTCGTGCCTATCCAGATGATCTGCATGCCCGAGCGCGAACTGAGGCTGAGGATGTCGGTGTCGCCGTAAGTGTAGCTGGCACCGCAGACGCTGATCCAGCCGAAGGCGAGCAGCGCCAGGTAGATGCCGATGGTCCACCAGTCGAGCGAGCGGATCACTCCGGGTTGTTTGTTGTCAGTCTGAGCCATTATAATATTTCAATTTTTCAATATTTCCATTTTTTCATCGGCTCGAAGAGCCATAGCTGATTCTCCTTGCCTGCATCGCTTCCGCCTGTTTCTCCGACGAGGGCGAGAGCTTGCCGTGCAGGTATTGCTCCATCATCAGTCCGCCGATGGGCACGCCGTAGTCGGCTCCCCAGCCGCCGTTCTCCACGTAGACGGCGATGGCTATCCTCGGGTTGTTCATCGGGGCGAAGCCCATGAAGACGGAGTGGTCGTGGCCTCTGTTCTGCGCCGTACCCGTCTTGCCGCAAGGCTCGAAGTCATACCTGGCGAGCATCTTGCAGGTGCCCCTCAGTGCCGAGCTTCTCATGCCCGCCACCACATAGTCGTAGGCGCGCCTGCTTGCCATCGTCTGGTGGCGTCGCGTATAGAGCGTGTCGAGCGGCTCGCCCTGCACCTTGCGCACCACGTGGGGCACATAGTAGTAGCCCCTGTTGGCGATGGTGGCTCCGAGGTTGGCTATCTGCAGGGGCGTGAGGTTCACCTCTCCCTGTCCGATGGAGATACTGATGACGGTGAGTCCGTTCCACGAGCCCTTGTAAGCCTTGTCATAGAACTGTGCGTTGGGTATCAGTCCGCGCTTCTCTCCGGGCAGGTCGATGCCCAGCTTGTAGCCGAATCCCATGCTCACCATATAGTCTTTCCAGGTGGTCATGGCGTCCTGCACGGTGCGGTATTTCCTGCGGTTGCCCATCATATAGTAGAGTCCCCAGCAGAAGTAGCCGTTGCAGGAGGTGCTGAGCGCGTCCACCAGTGCGATGGGCGACGAGTGGCCGTGGCACCCCACGTGCAGTCCGCGGTAGTAGAATCCGTGGTTGCAGGGGAACGCCGTGCCGGGGGTGATGATGCCCTCGGTGAGGTAAGTGAGTGCCTGGGTGGTCTTGAAGGTGGAGCCTGGGGGGTATTGTCCCATGATGCTTCGGTTGAGGAGCGGCTTCCAGGGGTTCTGGGAGAGCCAGCGGTGCATCTTGCCGCGGTTGCGGCCCACGAGCTGGCGGGGGTCATAGGTGGGCGAGGAGACCATGGCGAGCACTTCTCCCGTGCGCGGGTCGAGTGCCACGATGCTGCCTATCTTGCCCTGCAGCAGGCGTTCGCCCAATGCCTGCAGGTTCAGGTCGATGCCGAGTGTCAGGTCCTTGCCCGCCACGGGCTTCTGGTCGAGCTTGCCGTGCTGGTAGCTGCCCTGTATTCTGCCGTGGGCGTCGCGGAGCAGTATCTTCACGCCCTTCTGTCCTCTGAGCTGCTCTTCGTAAGCCTTCTCCACGCCCAGCTTTCCCTTGTAGTCGCCGGGCTGGTAGTAGGAGTCCTCCTCCACATCGCTCTCCGACACCTCTCCCACGTCGCCCAGCACGTGTGCGGCGTACGGGTAGGCATACTCGCGGATGCTCCTCTTCTGCACGTAGAAGCCTGGGAAGCGGAACATCTTCTCCTGGAACACGCTGAAGTCCTTGTCGCTGAGCTGGCCCATGAAGAGCTGGCGGGTGTAGCGCGAGTAACCGGGGTTCTTGGAGCGGTCTTTGATGTCGTTCATGCGCTGTATGAAAAATTCCTTGGTGATACCCAAGGAATTGCAGAATTCGGCGGTGTCTATCCTGCCGCTCTCCTCGTTCATCACCACCATGAGGTCGTAGGACGGCTGGTTGTACACCATGAGCTTTCCCGTGCGGTCATAGATGGCTCCGCGCGAGGGATATTCTATCTGCTTCTGGAAAGCATTGCTGTCGGCGTTCTTCTTGTAGTCGTCGCTCATGATCTGCAGCGTGAAGAGCCTCACGATGTATATGATGACGATCGAGATGGCCACGCCCGCGATGACATACCGCCGCTTTTCGAGATTGTAGTCAAGCATAGGATAATGTGGGATGGTTTACGTCTTCCGTAGGTTCTCCACGGCGAAGATGAGCAGCAGGGTGATGGCGATGCTGCCGCCGATGTTCTTGAGCCATGCCGCCCAGTTGAAGAAGTTGAAAGCCTCCAGCGAGAAGAACACCAGGCAGTAGAGCGTCACCATGGCGAGCATGTACCAGAGGTAGGGCGCCATGCCGATGTTGCGGATGGACGGCTCCAGGTCCTCGGCACTGTCGCGGGGCACGAAGAGCCCGAAGAGCGTGGGCTGTATCGCGCCGAGCAGCGTCATGGAGGCGGAGGCGACGCCCGGCGTGTTGGCGAACACGTCGATGCCCAGCCCCAGGAAGAAGCTCCACAAGAGGATTGCCCAGCGCGGGTAGTTGCGCTGGAAGTGGAGCACGAGAAGAATGGCTACCATCGGGGTGGCGATGCCGAAAAGGTGGATGTGGTTGAACACCATCCCCTGCACCAGCAAGAGCGCCACGAAGGTGGCGAGCCGTCTTAAGAAGTCTATACTCATTTATATATATTGTGGAAAGCTTACTTGATGGAATCCTGCGCCGCCCTCATCAGGTCGAGCCGCTCCTGCATCGCCGCATTGTCCACGACGCACACGTCGCGCAGCCTGGCGAAGTCGGTGGAGAGCCTCACCTGCACGCGGTAGGAAAGGCCGTCGGCGGAGTTGAAGACGTGCAGTATCTTGCCCACCATCACGCCCTTGGGGAAGACGGCGGAATAGCCGCTGGTCACCACGTTGTCGCCCAGCTTGAAGTGGGCGTGCCTGGGCACGTCCTCCACATAGGCGAGCGAGGGCTGTGCGCCGTGCCAGCGCAGGTAGCCGAAGTATCCGCGTCCCTGGATGGTGCAGCTGATGTTGCTCCGCGTGTTGAGCACGGGGATCACGATGCTGTAGTGCTGCGCCACGAGGTAGACGATGCCCACCACGCCGGTGCCCGACACCACGCCCATGTCCTTGCGCACGCCGTCGGCGGCACCCCGGTCGATGGTGATGAGGTTGTCGTACTTGTCCACGCTGTTGTCCACCACCTTGGCGGGTATCAGCCTGTAGTTGTCGAGCATGGCGAGCTGTCCGCGGCTTGCCCCGGCACTGTCGCCGGTGACGCTCTCCAGGCTGTCGGCGAGCTGCTGCACCTGGTATTCGAGGTAGGCGTTGCGCTGGGTCAGCTCTGCGTTTACCTTGGTGAGCGAGAAGAAGGACTCCACGGTGGAGTTCCACTCGTAGAGCTTCCCCGCCACGGCGTTGGACGAGGTGAACCACACGCTGCCCTGGTAGCTGTTGTAGCTGAAGAGCAGCGCCATGCTCACCACCTCAAGGACCAGGAAGAGCAGCCAGTGGTTGTATTTCGCAAGAAATTCTAAAAGGTTGTGCATACTTTTCCTGTCTTTCTTGTTCTTATCTCATCAGGAAGGAGAAGCGTCCGATGTTCTTCAGTGCCACCCCGGCTCCCTTCGCCACGCTGTGCAGGGGGTCGTCGGCGATGTGGAAGGGGATGTTGATCTTGTCCTGCAGACGCTTGTCGAGTCCTCTGAGCAGGGCGCCTCCGCCGGAGAGCCAGATGCCGTTCTTCACGATGTCGGCGTAGAGCTCGGGCGGTGTGTTCTCCAGGGCGGAGAGCACGGCGTTCTCTATCTTTGCCACGGTCTTGTCGAGGCAGTGGGCTATCTCCTGGTAGCATACCGACACCTCCATGGGGAGGGCTGTGATGCGGTTCGGACCGTGCACGATGAAGTCCTCGGGTGCCTGGTCGCCCAGGTCGGTGAGGGCCGAGCCCACGTGTATCTTGATGCGCTCTGCCATGCGCTCCGACACCTTCACGTTGTGCTGGCGGCTCATGTACTCCTGGATGTCGGAGGTGAGGTCGTCGCCGGCGGTGCGGATGGAGTTGTTCGACACGATGCCTCCGAGCGAAATCACTGCAATCTCGGTAGAGCCGCCGCCTATGTCGACGATCATGTTGCCTTCGGGTGCCTCCACGTCGATGCCGATGCCGATGGCTGCTGCCATGGGCTCGAAGATGAGGTACACGTCACGTCCGTCGGCGTGCTCTGCGGAGTCGCGCACGGCGCGCAGCTCCACCTCTGTGCTGCCCGATGGCACTCCGATGACCATGCGGAGCGAGGGCGAGAAGAGGCGGCTTCCCGTGTGCACCATCTTGATGAGTCCGCGCATCATCTGCTCGCAGGCGGTGAAGTCGGCGATCACGCCGTCGCGCAGGGGCCGGATGGTGCGGATGTTGTCGTGTGTCTTCTCGTACATCATCTTCGCCTTCTCGCCCACGGCAATCATCTTGTCGGTGCGGCGGTCGAGGGCCACGACGGAGGGCTCGTCCACCACAATCTTGTCATCGCTGATGATGATGGTGTTGGCGGTGCCCA
>CAVCCB010000127.1:0-6365 GCA_963600595.1 Subdoligranulum sp. APC924/74
GTATCTTCTATTTGTCATTCTCAGTAGCCACAAGCTATTATGACAATGAGGCTGCAAAGATTAAAGACCCTATTGCCCAGCAGGATTATAAGGATTCTGTGAAGTATCTCGGTGTTTATTCTTACCAGAACTGCTTGGAAACTCAGATTGGTCTCGGACTTGACCTCAAGGGCGGTATGAATGTAATTCTTGAGATTTCTGTTCCTGATGTCATTGAGAACCTCGCCGACCACAAGACCGATGCAGGCTTCACCAATGCCATGAAGGAGGCAAGAGCTCAGGAGGAGGCAAACGGTGGTGACTTCGTGTCACTTTTCATCAACGCTTATCACAAGAGCGCACCTGGTCACAAACTCGCAGAGGTGTTTGCTACCCAGCAGTTGCAGGGCAAGGTTTCTCCACAGAGCAGCGACAGCGAGGTGGAGAAGGCGATTCGCTCTTCCGTGCAGGATGCCATCGACAACTCTTTCAACGTTGTCCGCACCCGTATCGACAAGTTTGGTGTAGTTCAGCCCAACATCCAGAAACTGGAAGGCCAGCAGGGGCGTATCATGGTGGAAATGCCAGGTATCAGCCAGCCCGAGCGCATGCGTAAGATGCTGCAGGGTAGTGCCAATCTTGAATTCTGGGAGACATACAACTCTGAGGAAATTGCTCCTTACCTCCAACAGCTCGACACTCGTATCGCCAATGGCGACAATGGCGAGGAGAAGGCTGATACGGTGGCTGCAGACAGTGCCGCTGCCAAAACCGAGGTTGCCAAAGCTGAGCCAAAGAAGGCAGAGGCCAAGTTCTCCATCAAGAAGAAGGATGACGCTACCGACAAGGTGGGCGAAGATGCCCAGAACGCCGCAGCCATCAAGGCCCATCCTTTGTTGGCCCGCCTGCAGCTCACCGGTGCACAGAGCTTGAGCACCGTTGGCTATGCCAGTGTTCGTGATACGGCAGCCATCAACAAGATTATCTATTCTCAGGAAGCAAAGCAGGTGCTGCCTTCTGATCTCAAGTTGCTATGGAGCGCAAAACCTGCAGACAACTTGAAGGTGAAGAACATATTTGAACTTCATGCATTGAAAGTGACTACGAGCGATGGCCGTGCCCCTTTGGAGGGTGACGTGATTACGGATGCCAAGGACGAGTTCGACCAGATGGGTTCTCCTGTTGTTAGCATGAAGATGAACACAGAGGGTGCCCGCAAGTGGTCTCAGATGACCAAGGCAAACATCGGCAAGGCAATCGCCATTGTCTTGGACGGTGTAGTATACTCCGCTCCTCGCGTGAACGGTGAGATTGACGGTGGCAGCTCGCAGATTTCCGGCAACTTCACCATTGAGGACACCAAGGACTTGGCCAACACCTTGAAGTCTGGCCGTATGCCTGCACCTGCCCGCATCGTTCAGGAAGAGGTGGTAGGTCCTACGCTCGGTGCCCAGTCTATCCAGATGGGTATCATCTCCTTCGCCGTGGCTTTCGTGCTCTTGATGGTCTACATGGTTGTCATGTATAACGTGACTGCAGGTATGATGGCCAACGCAGCCTTGATTGTCAACGTATTCTTTACGCTCGGTATCTTGACGTCGTTCCAGGCTGCACTGACGCTCCCTGGTCTCGCCGGTATCGTGCTGTCGCTCGGTACAGCAGTCGATGCCAATGTGCTTATCTTTGAACGTATCAAGGAGGAGCTTCGCTCGGGCAAGGGTATGAAGCAGGCTGTGGCCGCTGGTTACGGCAATGCTTTCTCTGCCATCTTCGACTCCAACTTGACTTCTTTGATTACAGGTGTTATCTTGCTGGTTACAGGTACTGGTCCTATCCGTGGTTTCGCCACCACTTGGATTATCGGTATCATTGTATCGTTCTTCACTGCCGTGTTCTTGACTCGCCTGGTGTTCGACCACCAGTTGAAAAAGGACAAGTGGATGAATGTGAAGTTCGTCACAGGCTTCTCCCGCAACCTGATGCAGGGCAAGAAGTATAAGTTCATGGCAATGTACAAGAAGACATTCACCGTAACAATAGCTGCCACTGTTGTCTTCATCGGTTGTTTCGTTGTCCGTGGCTTGAGCAAGAGCATCGACTTCACTGGCGGTCGCAACTATGTGGTGACTTTCGAGAACCCCGTTGAGCCAGAGCAGATCCGCTCTATCCTCGGTGATGCATTCACCAATGCCGACGGCAGCAAGGCTACCACAAGTGCCATCGCCATCGGTACCGACGGCAAGACCATCCGTGTGTCTACCAACTATATGATTGAGAGCAACAATCCTAAGGTGGACGACGAGGCTGAGACCATCCTCTACAATTCTCTGAAGAAGGCTGGCTTGGTTTCCCAGAAGGATGTTGAGGCATTCAAGAACCCGGATATCCGTCAGGGTGGTTCCATCATCAGCAGTACCAAGGTAGGTCCGTCTGTAGCCAAGGACATCACGATGGGTGCCATCTACAGTGTCATCTTCGCCTTGATTGCCATCTTCCTCTACATATTGATTCGTTTCCGCAACGTGGCATTTTCTTTGGGCTCAACCATCGCCCTGGCATTCGATGCCTTGACGGTGATCGGCTTCTACTCTCTGTTGTGGGGCATCGTACCTTTCTCACTGGAGATCGACCAAACCTTCATCGGTGCCATCCTGACTGTGGTAGGTTACTCCATCAACGATAAGGTGGTGGTATTCGACCGTATCCGTGAGAACATGCACCTGCATCCAAAGGGAGACGTGCAGCAGATATTCAATGCCTCCATCAACGAGACGTTGACACGTACCATCAATACATCTTCCACGACATTGCTCGTGTTGCTCTGCATCTTCATCCTCGGTGGTGACAGCATCCGCAGCTTCTCGTTCGCAATGATTCTCGGTGTGGTGTTCGGTACTCTGTCTTCCATCTTCATCGCATCTCCTATCGCATATCTCGTACTGGGTCGTAAGATCAAGAACGACGCAGAGGAGGTAGCTATTGTCGAGGCAAAGTAATCTTGGAAAAAGAACATATAAAAGTAAAGGTCGCTTCAAATGAATGGAGCGACCTTTGTTGTTTTGTTTAATACAAAACGTAAAGCAATATGTGTCGTGATTCCACCGAGAATCGAACTCGGATTAAAGGTTTAGGAAACCTCCGTTCTATCCATTAAACTATGGAACCAGCCAACAATTTTGCAAGGCTATGGTGATAGAATTGCAAATTCGGATGCAAAGATACATTAATTCAGTCATAAAACAAAATAAAAAGCATGTTTTTTACACTTATTTTATCAAGCCTACTCACTTTTGTGGAGTTAAACTGTGAAAATCTGTTCGATACAGTCCATGATTCCCTCAAGAATGACATGGATTTCACCCCTGAGAGCAACTACCATTGGACGAATACCCGCTATTGGAAAAAGCTGAACGACATTTCCAAGGAAATTATCGCCTTGGGCGGGACAAGGAAATCTGATGAAGATGCCCCAAGCCAGTGGCAAATTCCTGACCTCGTGGCAATGTGCGAGGTGGAAAATGATTCTGTCATGGTGGCTCTCACCAAGCGTTCCCTGCTCCGCCATGCGGGATATGAATATCTGATGACGCAGTCGCCTGACGAACGAGGAATAGACGTTGCACTAATGTACAGTCCCGCCTCGTTCCGCCCTCTACGCTCCTATTCAATCCGCATCAAGCAGCTACCGGATACTCGCCCCACCCGTGACATACTTTATGCCAGTGGACTATTGGTGAGCGATGACACCCTGCACGTCTTTGTTGTCCATGCACCCAGTCGCAGAGGTGGCGAGGCAGCTTCCCGCCCCTATCGTCTGCAGGTGGCAAGACAGTTGGCTGCAGCCGTAGATTCCATCTATGCTCTCAACACTCAAGCTCATGTATTGGTGACGGGCGATTTCAATGACTATTCTGACTCACCTGCCTTGGACAGCCTGTACCAGCATTGCCTGACAAACATCTCTGCCGATGCAGTGGGCCGCAATGGCGCTAAGGGAACTTATCGCTACCATGGCGAGTGGAGGAGCCTTGACCAGATGTTGTGCAGCCCTTCCTTGGTCATGCGCAAGGAAGACTGCAGTGTCGGTGATTTGGAGTTTCTCCTGGAGGAGGATGAGAAATATGGCGGCGTGAGACCCTTCCGCACTTATCAGGGCCCCAAGTATAAGGGCGGCTACAGTGACCACTTGCCGCTGGTGGCAAGGTTTAGGGTGAAAGATTAGGATATCCATCGTAGGGATAGACTCGTATCTAAAAATCAAGGAGGTGGACCATACGCTTATGGCCCACCCTCCTAACGTTATCGCTAAATCTGACTAATAATAAGCAATTAAATGTGTAGGTAATTTTACTTCTAAGCTATATGTGATAAATATCCTTCTTTTCCATTGATTTTCATTCTGAAGATGTTCATGCCCATCTTCCCCTCACAGGTGCAGTCAGCACCCTGCTTGCGGAACTGGTCTTTTTCTTCTTGGGAATCTGCATTGACACTGATGAAATAGCGACAGCCCAATGCCTTGCGGGCTTCGTTAACAGACGCACCTTTCCTGTTGAGATGAACGCCGTTTGCCTTGATTTCCTTGACGAGGTGAACGTGGTCCTCTATAATAAAGTACGCGTGATACTCGTCGCACAAAGCCTTGATGGATTTGGCAACGTTTACGATATCCTTGTCTGTAACGTTGTCCATGCGCAACTGGAACCATTGGCAACCATTCAAGAGGGCAGCCTTTGCACTTTCTCTATAGCTCATCATTCCGTTTTTTACAATCTGGGTCATAAAGCACCTGTTACGTATTAATTTTGATTTCGGGTGCAAAATTAGGGGAATTTTTGCTTTTATAGGGGCAAATATTTGCTTTTGGGGTAGTAAATACTACTCCTATGGTGTATTAAAACAAGTTTTTATACATTAGAAGTGGAAGCTTTACACCTATTTACAAATAAAAAAACGCATCTTATACCGAACAACAGCATAAGATGCGTAATATAGGGATGTCTGTTAAAAGGGGTTATCCGTAGATAATCTTGCCGTTCTCGTCTTCGTAGGGAGCCATGTCCTTGGCATACTGGTTCATGGCGCGGAGGCTCATACCCATGGAAGAGAAGCCGCCGTCGTGGAAGAGGTTCTGCATGGTTACCTTGCGAGTGAAATCAGAGAACATCATCACGCAGTAGTTGGCGCAATCCTCCGCCACAGCGTTGCCCAGAGGCGACATCTTGTCGGCGAAGTCCATCATGTTCTCGATGTCCTTGATGCCCTTGCCTGCTGTCGTGGCAGTAGGACTCTGCGAGATGGTGTTGATACGAACGTGCTTCTCTCTACCATAGATGTAGCCGAAGCTGCGGGCGATGCTCTCCAGCATGCTCTTGGCATCTGCCATATCATTGTAGCCGAAGAATGTGCGCTGGGAGGCAACGTAGGTGAGTGCCACTACTGAACCCCACTCGTTGATGGCGTCCAGTTTCTTTGCCACCTGCAGCATCTTGTGGAAGGAGATGGCAGAGATGTCCAAAGTCTTGTTCAAGAAATTGTAGTCGAGGTCATCGTAAGTACGATGCTTGCGAACATTGGGGCTCATAGCCACCGAGTGGAGCACGAAGTCAATCTTTCCGCCGAGCTTCTCCTGTGCTTCGGT
Organism: Subdoligranulum sp. APC924/74; assembly: GCA_963600595.1. Lineage (GTDB taxonomy): Bacteria > Bacteroidota > Bacteroidia > Bacteroidales > Bacteroidaceae > Prevotella. The sequence continues at coordinate 5,621 of CAVCCB010000127.1, forward strand.
GAATACCTTTTCCAAGTCCTCAACGCTGGTCGCATCAGCTGCGATGATAGGAGCGTTGATCTGTTCAGCGAGCTTGTCCAGCGTACCCATACGCAAAGCCATGGCTGTGTTACTGAGTGCGATGGTTGCACCTTCTTCGGCTGCCTTTACGGCTACCTTCCAAGCGATTGAATCCTCATTGAGGGCACCGAAGATGATGCCGCGCTTGCCTTTTAACAAATTGTGAGTCATTGTTATCTAAATACTTTTGTTTATACTAACGGCTTTCTATATAATAAGGTGTAAAACGCCTGTTTCCACCTTTACCGTCGAATTCGTGCGCAAAATTACGAAAAATGTGCAATATACGCAAGTGTTTTAACTAAAAACTATCATAAACGCCATCTTTCTTGTGGTAAGTCAACCATCTTAGGATGCCGTTTGTTCCATCTTCTTTCCTCGTACTTTAGCTTGATAACTCGCCAAAACCGTATTTTTTTAAAGGTTTTGGCGAGTTATTTAATTAGGCTGTCCAATTTGATGTACCCAACTTCTATAAGTTTTTGTCTGCTATATTGCTGATTATAAGGAACTAAAGCAGAAAAAGCTGTTAACTATTTATACTCTTGTTATATTGTGTACTTTCGACTAAGGTTGAGCATTGTTTGTCAATCACTTAGCGCCAAAAAACAGTAAAAAGTGGGTACATTAAGTAACGGTTAAAAAATAACTTGGTACGATTTTAACGCCTCCTTATAGTTTGTGA
>CAVCCB010000128.1:0-6342 GCA_963600595.1 Subdoligranulum sp. APC924/74
AACCCAGGGTGTTGCCCTGGGCTAGGCGCAGGTTGCCCCTTCAGGGCGTGCTGGATATTGTGCTGGACTGTGCACAGTTAGGGCGTGCTGGACAAATCGCATGAATTTTATACCAAGTTGTTTTTTTACTATTACTATGGTTATTATTTTGTCCATTCCTGAATTTGTGTTATCTTTGCACCGACAAACAGATGACAGAGAATTATGTCTGCAATTTGATTTTCATTATAAACTATGCCAATCATACGAATAGACCGGCTTGACTTCCCCGGTGTGGAAGTCTTTGCCCGACTTACAGAGGCGGAACTTCGCTGTCGCAAGGATCCGTCGAAGGCTGTGTTCATAGCCGAGAGCCCCAAGGTGATAAGAGTGGCGCTCGATGCCGGCTACGAGCCTGTAGCGCTGTTGTGCGAGGAACGCCACATAGAGGGCGATGCGCAGGACATCATCTCGCGCATTCCTGAGGCAGTGCCTGTCTATACAGGCGACAGGGAACTCCTTGCCTCGCTTACGGGATATACGCTGACGCGCGGCGTGCTTTGTGCCATGCGCCGTCCCTTGCCCCGCAGGGTGGAGGACGTTTGCCGGGGCGCGCACCGCGTCGTGGTGATAGACAATGTGGTGGACACCACCAATATCGGTGCCATCTTCCGTTCGGCGGCGGCGCTTGGTATCGATGCCGTATTGCTCACCCCCAACTCCTGTGACCCCTTCAACCGGCGTTCGGTACGCGTGTCCATGGGATCGGTGTTCCTGGTGCCATGGACATGGGTGGAGGAACCGCAGCGGCAACTCTCTGCCCTTGGCTTCAAGACCGTCGCCATGGCACTGACCGACCAGTCGGTGCCCATAGACGATGCGCGGTTGATGGAGGAAGAAAAATTAGCGTTGCTCATGGGGACGGAAGGCGACGGACTGCCGCACGATGTCATCTCCGCCGCCGACTATGTGGCGCGCATCCCCATGTCGCACCATGTGGATTCGCTCAATGTGGCGGCGGCGTCGGCAGTGGCGTTTTGGCAGTTGCGCTGGAGAAAGTAGCTCTTGTATCTGTCACTATGCTATCCCAGGATGAAGTTGATGTCATCCTCGGAGAGCTGCTTCGATGAGGTGCTGTCGGTGCCTATCAGACCCTCGAAAAGTTCGGCCTTCTGTTGCTGCAGGAGCTGGATTTTCTCCTCGATGGTCTGCTGGGTGATGAGCGAGTAGCTGAGCACCTTGGCTTTCTGCCCGAAGCGGTGCAGGCGGTTGATGGCCTGTTCCTCTGCCGCCTTGTTCCACCAGGGCTCGAAGATGAACACGGTGTCGGCGGCGGTGAGGTTGAGTCCCACGCCTCCCGTCTTCAGCGTCATCAGCATCACGCGGCACTGCGGGTCGTTCTGGAATCGCTCCACGATGCTGCGGCGGTCTCTTGTGGAGCCCGTCATGCAGGCATAGTCAATGCCGTTCTGGTCGAGCCGGTCACTGAGCTGCTCGATGCCGGCAATGAAGTTGAAGAACACCACCACCTTGTGACCGTTCGCTACAGCCTCCAGGAGGGTGTCGGTGAGCAGGTCGAGCTTGGGCGACTTGATGTGGCCGTCGCTGAGGCTCTCGGGGATGGAGGCGATGCGGCGGAGCTCGTTGAGAGCCTGGAACATGATGAACTGCGACTTCTGTATGCCCTCGGCGGCGATGGTCTGGCGCACCTGCTGGAAGTAATACTGCCTTCTGCGCTCGTAGAAGTCGTGCTGCTCGGGGTTCATCTCCACGAAGAGCGTCTGCTCGATGCGGTCGGGGAGGTCTTTGAGTACGTCCTTCTTCAGACGGCGGAGCATAAACGGAAAAATCTTCTTGCGCAGGCTGAGCAGGGTGTCCTTGTCGTTGTCGCGCTGGATGGGGGCGGCGTAGCGGCTGTTGAAGTCGTCGAGGGTGCCGAACATCGTGGGGTTGAGGAAGCGGAAGAGGGAGTAAAGCTCCGTCAGGTTGTTCTCCACGGGCGTTCCGCTCAGTGCCAGCCGGTGCTCGGCGTGGAGCAGGAGGGCTGCCTGGGTGGTCTGCGTGGTCATGTTCTTGATGTTCTGGCTCTCGTCGAGGATGACGTAGTGAAAGTCCTGCTTGCTGAACTCCTTGATGTCGTTGCGCACGATGGCATAGGTGGTGAGGATTACCTGGTGCTTCATCGCCTCCTTGATGTCGCGCTCGCCGGCATAGTAGGTGTATACGGAGAGCTGGGGGGCGAACTTCTGCAGCTCGTTCTGCCAGTTGAAGAGCAGGCTTCGGGGCATCACGATGAGCGTGGGCTTCTTCACCTTCGGATAGATGAGGGTGAGGATGCCGATGGTCTGCACGGTCTTTCCGAGACCCATGTCGTCGGCGAGGCATCCGCCCAGGTGGTTGTCGTAGAGATACTTGATCCACTTGATGCCCTCCGCCTGGTAGGGGCGCAGCTGTGCCTGGAGCTTCGGGGTCTTCAGTTTCTCCTCCGCCAGGTGGTTGAATCCCTCGTACACCTCGCGGTGGTGCTTGAATGCCTCGCCCTCCAGGGGACCGTTGATGAGGTCCTCAATCTCGGGCAGGTCGAAGAACGACACCTTCACCTTGCCGTCCTTGCCCTTCTTCTGCTTGAAGATGCGCTCCAGCTTGCGCATGTATCCGTCCTCGATGATGGCGCGGTTGCCGTCGCTGAGCTGGATGTATTTCTTGGTGTTGTACTGCTGCAGGATCTGTTGCAGGGTGAACTTCTCGTCATCCACCTCCAGCGTGGCGTCGCCCTCCAGGAAGTCGATGCCCGAGGAGAGGCTGATGTTCAGCTTGGGCTGTACGGGCTTCACCTTGTACTGGCGCAGCTTCTCGGCCCCCACCAGCTGGTAGGTGCGGATGAGCGAGGGCAGGGAGTGGAGCAGGAAGGGACCTGCCGTCTCCTCGGGGATGATGAAGAGGTTGTCTTCCACGTACACTTCCTTCTGCGCCGTCTTGTTGGGGGCGTAGTGCGTGATTTCCTTTTTGAGGGCGGCGATGGCTTCGTTGATGGCGAGGTGGGAGAGGCGCTTCACCTTGATCTTCTTGTCGAGTGTGAGTGATGCCACCATACTGAGGTCGAACTGCTGCACGAAGTCGAGCGGCAGTCCTTTTACCGACTCCATCAGGCGGAGAAAGAGAGTCTTGTCGGCGTCTATCTTCTCAAAGGAGAGGGAGGGGGTGGGGATGGCGTCGTTCTCGGAGAACTCCACCTCGTAGTCTTCGTATTTCACCTGTACATTCTCTATGAAGGAGAAGAATACGGAGAGATATTGCTCCAGCATGCTCTCCTGGAAAGGGGAGAGGAAGTAGCCGAGCTGACGGTAGTTGTCGCCAGCAGAGGCAATGGGGTAGATTATGGAGGGGACGGTGGCTTCTGCCTTTTTGTTTTTCTTTTGCTGGGGTGTGCCTGCCAATACGAAGCAGTCGGACAGGAAGCAGAGGTCGTTGTCGCCTGCTGTCGCTTGGTTGCCGTCATCGGCGGAAGCGTCGCCTTCCGCTGCGGCTATCTGGAGCTTGGGCTGGATGGTGGTGCCTTCCTTCTTCAGTTGCAGCTGCAAGACGGTGGTGTCGGGGTGTACGGCGATGGGGTTTCCCTTCTCGTCGACGAGGTTCTTGCATCTGATGAGCTGGTAGAGCAGGTGGGGGTTCTGGTTGAGGCTCACCTCTTCGCCCTCGCTCTCGTCCCAGGAAATCTGGAACGCCATATTGTCCTTGATGGAGGCGAGGCTGCGCAGCAGTTGGGCGGTGTCGCCGTTGTAGTAGTGGAAGTCGGCGTCCACGGGGTTCAGTTTCTTGTCTACGGGCACGATGAAGGCATCGTTCTCGCCTCTTTTCACCATGAAGAAGATCTCCTTTCCCGTCATCGCCTTGCTGCCTTTGCTGGCAGAGATGGGCTGGAGCTTCTTGAGTTGCGGCAGGAATTCGTTCATGAAATATGTCTTTTTATGTCTTTTTTTCGTTTTGATATCTTGGGATTACAGCATGAGCACCCTCACCTCGGCGTTGCCCATCTTTTCGATTTCGTTCATCGGACGCTTGAAATATACGCTCTGTATCGCCTTGTTGATGATGCCGTGGCCCACGGCGAGGACGGTCTTTCCAGGATAGGTCACCTTGAGCCATGTGAGGAAATTCTGCGCCCTCGACTTCATCTTCTCCAGAGTCTCGATGTTGTCGGGCCAGTCATTGGGGTCTTTGGGGAGCGTGGGAATCTGCTTGCCTGTGAAGTCGCCCCAGTCGCGTTCGCGGATGAGGGGCGTGGTGACCACCTTCCGGCCGTGGGGCTTGGCGATGATCTCGCAGGTCTGGATGCTGCGGCGCAGGTCGCTTGACACAAACACGTCGATGTGCTCGCCTGCCATCTTGCCTGCCACTTCCTCAGCCTGCGCCATTCCCGTGGCGTTCAGTTGTCCGTCTGTTTGTCCTTGCAGGATTTGGGCGGCGTTGTCTACGGTCTCGCCGTGCCTTACCAGGTATAGTTTTGTCATTTTGTATCTGTGTTTTGTTATTGTTGTCTGTTGTTTGGGCTGCAAAGATAATGTATTTTTTTGATATTCGCTCCATTTTTTCTCATAGATTTTCAATACCTTTGCATCTGAATTAAAAGAATTTACTTCTAACAGCCTTGTCCACCATGGCGCAGACGCAGGAGTCGGACCATACGTTCTCAGCCGTCTCTATCATGTCGATGACGGTATAGATGGGCAAGATGATGCCCATGATGCCTATGGGGGCTCCGATGCCCGACATCAGCGAGAGTGTGAGGAAGTAGCAGCCCATGGGTACACCAGCATTGCCCACTGCCGACAATACTGAGATGAAGAGCCAGAGTATCATTGTAGTCCAGGGCAAGGGCATTCCTCCGTTTTGCATCAGGAAGAGCGAGGTAACAAGGATGAAGGCGGCGCAGCCGTTCATGTTGATGGTGGTGCAGATAGGCAGCACAAAACGTGACACTTTCCGCTGCACGCCCATTCTCTCCTCAGCCGTCTGCATCGTCACAGGGAGGGTGGCGGCGGAGCTTTTGGTGAAGAGGGCCATCAGCACCGCCGGCATCATTTTCCCTAACGCACGCACTGGGTTGATGCCACGGCTCAAGAGGAAGAGGGGGAGTACGATGAAAAACTGGATGGCGTTGCCGCCCAGTATGACGGCGACGTACTTGCCGAGCGACTCCATCACGATGCCTGACGTAAACTGTGCCGAGAGTTGTGCCGCAAAGGCTACGATACCCAGAGGCAGCGCCCATATCAGCCCGTGGATGAGCAGGAAGAGCAGGTCTTGCAGTCCCAGCAGTCCTTTGGTCACGATGTCTTTTCTCTCGCCCTGCGGCATCTTGGCGAGGGCGATGCCCACAGCGGCGGCCAGCAACAGGATGGAGAGTACGTTGCCATCGGCGAAGGGCTTGATGATGTTGTTGGGGATTACGCCCAGGATATGGTCATAATAGGAGGTCTCGCTGAGGTTGGTGGGCAGCGAGGAGGTTCCGCCCTCAGCCATGGTGGCAGGCAGGTTGCCGGGTGCCACGATGTTGTAGAGAACCAGTCCCACCGCTGCTGCGGCGATGGTGGTGAGCAGGGTGTAGGTGACGGCATGGCGGAAAATCTTACCCATGTCGGTCTGGTTGCCGAGGGATGCCAGGGTAGTGACCACTGCCAGGGCGATGGTGGGTACTGCCAGGAGTTGGAACAGGCGGGTGTAGATGGTGGCGATGAAGTTCATCAGCCCGTTGAGCCATCCCAGTCCCAAGGTTCCCAGCACGGCTCCTATTATCAGGGCGCCTATCCAGAGTGTCAACTGGCGGGTCTGTTTGTTTTTGCTTTTCGAAGTCTTTTCCATATTCGTTTTGTTGAAATTGTGACAAAGGTACTACTTTTTTACGAAAAGAACGCCAAGAAACGCAAAAAAGAAACTATTTGCAATGATTCTTGTTGGTTTGGGAAATATTTTGTAACTTTGTGGCGGTTTTTAAAGTTGAAAAGTAAAATACAAAGCGATAATGAACAAAAGAATGAAACTGTTGGGCCTCCTGCTCTTGGCGGCAACGGCCCAGATGAGTGGAAAGGTGAAACTCGCCTACGAGGTGACACCCGACACGGTGAACCACTACCTCAACGTGGAACTGACCTGCCAGGATGCGCAGCAACCCTTCCTGCTGAAGATGCCCGTATGGGCGCCGGGATATTACCTGATTGTGGACTTCCCCAAGTATCTCACCGACTTCTCCGCACAGGATGCCTCGGGCAACCCTGTGGCTTGGACCAAGGAGGGAAAGAACGGATGGAAGATACAGCCGCAGGGCGGAACGGTGAAGGTGAAATACCGCATCTTTGCCAACGA
>CAVCCB010000129.1:0-6255 GCA_963600595.1 Subdoligranulum sp. APC924/74
ACGCTTGTGAGTAGCCATCTTGTGGCCCTTCTTTTTCTTTCCGTTTGGCATGATTTTAAAATTTTAAAATATTGTTGTTAATAATGTTTGTCCCTTATTTCTTCTGCATCTCCTCAATGAAGCTCTTGGATGGCTTGAAGCTGGGCAAGTCATGAGCCGGGATGGTGATGGTGGTGTTCTTGGAGATGTTGCGGGCTGTCTTGGAAGCTCTGTGCTTGATGTTGAAGCTGCCGAAACCGCGCAGGTATACATTCTCCTTCTTCTCGAGGAGGCTGGCCTTCACCTGCTCCATGAATGACTCCACTACCATGCTTACTTCTTTCTTGGGTATGCCTGTCGCGATGGACACCTCATTGATAATATCTGCTTTAGTCATTTTTTTGATGCTTTGTTCTTAAATTACTAATTTGTATATCTAAATCGGTGTGCAAAGATACAAGTTTTTTGCGACATAACAAAGAAGTTTACGAAATTTTTGCAAATATTTTACCCTAACTATTTGCATATAAGGTTTTTATTGTGTATTTTTGCCGAAAAATACAGAAATTGATGAAAGTTATTAGATTTTGCATGCTCGTCTTGCTGGCTTTTACGGCTGTCTTGACGGCAAGGGCAGGGGAGGTGTGGAACGCTGACAATGTGCCTGTTCCTTATCTCAAGGACTCCACGCAGTATGTCTCCGACCCCGACCACTATGTGTCGCCCGCCCTGAAGGATTCCGCCAACGCCTACCTCCGCAGACTCAATCTGGAGTGTGGCGTGCAGAACGTCTTCATCATCGTGGGCAAGGTGGACAATCAGGACGCCTTCCGCATGGCGCAGGATGTGGGCAACAAATATGGCATCGGCTATAAAAAGACGCGCCGCGGACTGGTGGTGGTCATCGCCGTGGAGGACCATAAGTACTTCATCGCCCCGGGCATGGGACTGGAAGGAGAACTGACCGACGTGGACTGCGATGACATCGCCCGCGTGTGTATCGTGCCCAACATGAAGGCAGGCCGCCCCGGAGAGGCTGTGCTGGAGACCAGCCGGGCTATATATAATAAGGTGAAGAGCGGAAGGACCGGAATCAGCCGCATCGACGACGGTGGAATGGGCGAGGACGACTGGTTGGCTGTCATCGTCTTGCTCGTCATCTTCTTCGGCATTCCCGTCTATTTGCTGGTGAGGTATATATTGGAGTGTCTGGGTATCGTCAAGAAAAGACCGCAGTCGGGAAAGAGACGCAGAAGAGACCATGACGACTGGCTTCCACCGTTCTTTATGGGCGGCGGAGGCTTCTCGGGAGGTGGTGGCAGCTCGGGCTTCTCGGGAGGTTCGTTCGGTGGCGGTTCCTTTGGCGGCGGCGGCTCGGGCGGCAGTTGGTAGAATATATTAGTATAGAAATAAAATTATAAACATTAATTAAAACAAGAAGTATGAAGAACAAGAAAGTATGGATAGTATTGGGTGTAGTGGTGTTGCTGGTACTCTGGGTGTTCAGCGGTTACAATGGTATGGTGGGTTCTCAGGAACAGGCCACCACGGAGTTGGCTAATGTGCAGGCGCAGTATCAGCGTCGCGCCGACATGATGCCCCAGTTGGCAAAGATCGTGAAGGCGTATGCCAAGCACGAGAAGGAGACTTTCGAGAGTGTGACCAAGGCACGTGCCGCCGCCTCGCAGATCAAGTTGGACGCCTCTAACCTCACGCCCGAGAAACTGAAGCAGTATACCGAGGCGCAGGGCGAGTTGGCGCAGGCTTTCTCCCGCCTGATGGTAGTGGCGGAGAAGTACCCCGAACTGAAGGCAAGCGAGAACTTCAAGTCGCTCCAGATACAGGAGGAGGGTACAGAGAACCGCATCAACGAGGCGCGCCGGAAATACAACGAGGCGGTGCAGTCCTACAACGTCAGGATCCGCAAGATGCCGAACGCCTTGATAGCGGGAATCTTCAATTTTAACGTGATGCCGAAGTTCGAGGCGGCCTCTGGAGCGGAAAAAGCTCCCGACTTGGATATTTAATGCCGATAGTGTTGCTGATTTTCAGATTTTCTTTGTACCTTTGCACTGGAATTAGAAATTAAGGTAAAATTTAGGATATGAAACAGACAAAGATAGTTGCTTCTATCAGTGACCGGCGTTGTGACCAAGACTTCATCCGCAAGCTTTTCTTCGCTGGTATGAACGTAGTTCGTATGAACACCGCACATGCCACGGAGGAAGGCATCCGTACCATCGTGAAGAACGTGAGGGCCGTGTCTCCACACATCGGCATCATGATCGACACGAAGGGCCCCGAGGTGCGTACCACGGGAGTGGAGGAACCTATACATTATAATATAGGTGACGTGGTGAGAATCTTCGGCCGTCCCGAGATGGAGACCTCACACGATATCGTGAACCTGAGCTACCGCGACATCGCTGCCGACGTGAAGGTGGGCGACGACATCCTCTTTGACGACGGCGAGCTCGACATGAAGGTGGTGGATATCCAGGGACCGATGCTCGTTGCCGAGGTGCAGAACGAGGGCGTGCTGGGTTCCCACAAGAGCGTGAACGTGCCCGGGGAGCATATCGACCTGCCTGCCTTGACCGAGAAAGACCGCAAGAACATCGAACTTGCCATCGAACTTGACATCGACTTCATCGCACACTCGTTTGTGCGCAACGCCGCCGACGTGAAGGCGGTGCAGGACATTCTCGACGCCCACAACAGCGACATCAAGATCATATCCAAGATAGAGAACCAGGAAGGCGTGGACAATATCGATGAAATCATCGATGCCTGCTACGGCATCATGATTGCCCGTGGCGACCTGGGCATCGAGGTGCCCATCGAGAAGATTCCCGGCATCCAGCGCCGCATCATCGCCAAGTGCGTGAAGGCACAGAAGCCCGTGATCGTTGCCACCCAGATGCTCCATACGATGATCAAGAACCCCCGTCCCACCCGTGCCGAGGTGACCGACATTGCCAATGCCATCTTCTACCGCACCGATGCCCTGATGCTCAGCGGTGAGACGGCAAGCGGCAAGTACCCCTTGGAGGCAGTGCAGACCATGGCGCGCATCGCCGAGCAGGCAGAGAAGGACAAGTCGCCCCTCAACGACATCAATCCGATGGAGGACGGCAAGATAGACCAGAAGCTCTTCCTGGCGCATGCAGCTATCGAAGCGACCAAGAAATTGGGTGTGGCAGGCATCATCACCGACAGTGAGACGGGCCAGACTGCACGCGACCTGGCTGCCTTCCGCGGTCCCACACCGGTGCTCGCCATCTGCTATAGGGAGAAGACCCAGCGCTGGCTCAACCTGAGCTACGGTGTGATCCCCATCTACCAGAAGGACCAGATCTCCACTAAGGCAATGTTTACTGCTGCGGTGAGAATGTTGCGCCAGAAGGGCTACCTTGCCGACGAGGACAAGATTGCCTACCTGAGCGGTAGCTTCGGAGAGGGTGGAGGCACCACTTTCGTGGAGATTAACAAGGTGAACAAGATCTTCGACAACAGCTATAGTTTCAACCTCCCATCCAACGGAGTGGAAAATTAAGCGCAAATAATGGGCAAAACATTTGCAGTTCTTGAAAAAAAACTGTATTTTTGCACCCAACAAACCAATAGAATATCGTCGATAATGAAAAAACTTATTTATGCGGCAGTCGTTGCATTGACCACCGTGCTGGTGTTGGGCAGTTGCGGAAGTACCAAGAATGTGGCTTACTTCCAAAATGCCGACTCAATCAGCTATGCAGGTTCGAAAGGACTTTATGAGGCGAGGATTATGCCCAAGGACGAGCTCACCATCACTGTTGTCACGACAGACTCCCGCGCCGCCATACCCTTCAACTTGGCGGTTTCGGCTAAGATGGGTGCCGGTGGCAACTTGAATTCGGGTAATGCTACATTGCAAGGATATTTGGTTGACAACAACGGCGACATCCAGTTCCCTGTTGTCGGTAAGATCCATGTGGCTGGTTTGTCCAAGAACGAATGTCAGGACTTGGTGAAGGAAAAGATTGCCCCCTATCTCGCAGAGAAAGAGAATCCTATCGTGACGGTTCGTATGTCGAGCTATAGGGTTACTGTTACTGGTGAGGTGGGGAACCCTGGTGTCGTTTATGTTCCAACGGAGAAGATGAGCGTCGTGGAGGCGTTGGCCGCCGCTGGCGACCTTACCATCTATGGCAGGCGAGAGAACGTGATGCTGATTCGTGAGGACGCCACGGGTCAGAAGAGCATCCATCGTCTCAACTTGAACGATGCCAATATCATCAACTCTCCGTATTATTACCTCCAGCAAAACGACATCATCTATGTGGAGCCCAATAAGGTGAAGGCACAGAACTCCGCCATTGGTTCCTCTACCAGCATTTTGCTTTCCGTCGTAGGTACCCTGATGTCGTTGGGTTCTATCATTATCTCTGTAGTCAAATAACATGAGAGTAAGGATATATTAAAGGGATTCGCCATTTCTTGACGATTCCCTTTTTTGGAATATGGCGGAGAAGAAACAGAAAAAGACAAAATTAACAAAACAAAATAAAGGAAACAATAGAGAATGGAACCATTGAAGCATGAATGTGGCGTGGCGATGATTCGTCTGCTCAAGCCACTGGAGTATTACCAGCAGAAGTATGGCACCTGGATGTACGCGCTCAACAAACTCTATCTGATGATGGAGAAACAGCACAACCGTGGACAGGAGGGTGCTGGTATGGCTTGCGTGAAGCTCGGCGGAAAGCCCGGACACGAGTACATGTTCCGTGAGCGTGCCGAGGGCAAGAACGCCGTGACCGACATCTTCGGCAAGGCGAACGCCAACTTCAAGGGCTTGACTCCCGAGCAACTGGCCGATGCCAAGTTTGCCAAGGAGGAACTGCCCTTTGCCGGCGAACTCTACATGGGACACTTGCGCTACAGTACCACGGGAAAGAGCGGCATACAGTATGTTCACCCGTTCCTGCGCCGCAACAACTGGAAGGCGAAGAACCTCTGCATGTGCGGCAACTTCAATATGACCAACGTGGAGGAAATCTTCGAGGAGCTGACCAAGAGCGGCCAGAGCCCCCGTATCTACAGCGACACTTACATCATGCTCGAACTGATGGGACACCGTCTGGACCGCGAGGTGGAGCGCAACTTCACAGCTGCCAAGGCGATGGAACTGCAGGATCTCGACGTGACCAACTATATCGAGGACCATGTGAAGATGAGCAATGTGCTGAAGACCACGATGAAGGACTTCGACGGCGGTTATGTGGTTTGCGGTATCACCGGCTCCGGCGAGATGTTCTCCATGCGTGACCCCTGGGGCATCCGTCCCGCTTTCTATTATAAGAACGATGAAATCGTGGTGCTGGCAAGCGAGCGCCCCGTGCTTCAGACCACCTTTGACCTGGAGGCTGAGGACATCCAGGAGCTGATGCCTGGTACAGCCCTCCTCGTGAAGAAGAACGGCGAGTGCAGCATCGAGCGCATCATGGAGCAGAAGGGCGACTCCGCCTGTTCCTTCGAGCGCATCTACTTCAGCCGCGGTTCCGACAAGGATATTTATAAGGAGCGCAAGCAGTTGGGCGAGCAGTTGACCCAGCCCATCCTGAAGGCGGTGGACAATGATGTGGACCACACTGTGTTCAGCTATATTCCCAATACTGCCGAGGTGGCTTATTACGGTATGTTGAGCGGTTTCAAGCAGTATCTCAACGAGACAAAGATAGAACGCATCGCCAATCTCGGACATATCCCGAGCAAGGAAGAATTGCAGCAGATTCTCAGCGACTATGTTCGCTCTGAGAAGATTGCGTGGAAGGACATCAAGCTGCGTACCTTCATCACCGAGGGCAATAGCCGCAACGACTTGGCGAGCCATGTATATGATGTGACCTACGGAAGCATCGAACCCAACGTGGACAACCTCGTCATCATCGACGACAGCATCGTGCGTGGCACTACCTTGAAGGAGAGTATCCTCCGCATCCTCGACCGCCTGCATCCCAAGAAGATTGTCATCGTGTCGAGTGCGCCGCAGATCCGCTATCCCGACTATTACGGCATCGACATGGCTCGTTTGGAGGAGTTCTGCGTGTTCCGTGCTGCCATCGAACTCTTGAAGGAGCGCAACATGGTGAACCTCATTGAGGAGACCTACGAGGCTTGCAAGGCAGAGCTGCAGAAGCCCAAGGAGCAACAAACCAACCCCGTGCGTGCCATCTACGAGCCTTTCACCACCGAGGAAATCAACGATAAGATTGTGGAGATGCTTCGCCCGGA
>CAVCCB010000130.1:0-6072 GCA_963600595.1 Subdoligranulum sp. APC924/74
GCCGTGTAGACCGCCAGTTGCGTGGTCGTGCCGGTCGTCAGGGTGACCCCGGTTCTTCTGTCTTCTATGTTTCTTTGGAGGATAAGCTGATGCGACTCTTCGCCTCTGAGCGTATCGCCAAGGTGATGGACCGCCTGGGCTTCGAGGACGGCGAGCGTATCGAGAGTCCGATGATCAGCAAGAGCATCGAGCGTGCACAGCGCAAGGTGGAGGAGAACAACTTCGGTATCCGTAAGCACCTCCTGGAGTATGACGACGTGATGAACCGCCAGCGTACCGTTATCTATGAGAAGCGCCGCCACGCCCTGATGGGTGAGCGTATCGGTATGGATATCACCAATATCATTTGGGACCGTGTGCTGAACATTGTCAACAACAACGACTTCGAGGGTGCCAAGGAGGAGTTCCTGAAGGTTCTCGCCATGGAGATTCCTTTCACCTTGGAGGAATTCGAGAATACCAAGCGCGAGGACCTCGCCGAGCGTGCCTTCCAGGAGGCGATGGCTTCCTTCAAGCGCAAGACCGACCGCATCCAGGCTACCGCATGGCCCATCATCAAGCAGGTGTTTGAGAATCAGGGTGCCCTCTACGAGCGCATCATGGTGCCTATCGCCGACGGCAAGCGTATGTACAACATCGCCTGCAACCTCAAGGAGGCATACGAGACTGAGGGCAAGAGCGTCGTGAAGCAGTTCGAGAAGGTCATCATCCTCCACATCATCGACGATGACTGGAAGGAGAACCTCCGCAAGCTCGATGAGTTGAAGCACTCCGTACAGAACGCCAGCTACGAGCAGAAGGATCCTCTCTTGATCTTCAAGTTGGAGAGTGCCAAGGTGTGGGATGCGATGATCAATGATATGTACGACCGCATCGCCAGCATCCTCATGCGTGGCCAGATTCCTGTAGTTCAGCAGGAGCAGCCCGTACAGGAGGCAGCTCCCGAGGAGCATACTCCCCAGAACTATGTAGAGCAGAAGGTGGACATCGACGCCGAGCGTGCCGCTCAGGAGGCTGCCGCCCATCAGGACACCCGCGAGGGGGCTGAGGAAGACCGCACTCCTTACCGCGCAGAGAAGATGCCCCGTCCCAACGATCCCTGCCCTTGTGGAAGTGGAAAGAAATTCAAGAACTGCCACGGCAGTAACTTGTAATCACCATAAATAATGAAGGGAAATACCTATATTTGATGAGGCTGTCATCATTTATAGGTATTTTCTTTTGTTAGGGTACCTATGCAATCTTGCCTACGGATAATTATTTGTAATTTTGCACAGGAATTAATATAAGGTAAAGAAGATATGAAACTGTCAGACCTAAATACAGGTGAGAGTGGCGTAATCGTGAAAGTGTCAGGCCACGGAGGTTTTCGTAAGAGAATCATCGAGATGGGATTCATCAAGGGCAAGAAGGTGGAGGTGCTCCTCAACGCTCCCTTGCAGGATCCTGTGAAATATAAGATTATGGGATATGAGGTGTCGCTCCGGCATAGCGAGGCTGACCATATTGAAATCGTCTCTCTCGACGAGGCGGAGAGAAACGGCGAACTGAATCGCTCAACGGAGGAAGACATCCGCAAGGTGAATGACTCCCAGACTGTGGACTGTCCCGATGCCGGTGAACAGGCGTTGGGCGACAAGATGCTCAAGGCGGAGGAGGAGGCTGACCGGCTGCATCATGTCATCAACGTGGCACTGGTGGGTAATCCTAACTGTGGCAAGACCTCGCTCTTCAACTTTGCCTCCGGTGCCCATGAACGTGTGGGCAACTACAGCGGTGTCACCGTGGATGCCAAGGTGGGCCATGCGGAGTACAAGGGCTATCAGTTCAATTTGGTCGACCTCCCCGGCACTTATTCCCTCTCTGCCTACTCGCCCGAGGAACTGTATGTGAGGAAGCAACTGGTGGAGCATACGCCCGATGTGGTGATTAATGTCATCGACACCAGCAACCTGGAGCGCAATCTCTATCTCACCACCCAGCTCATAGACATGCACATCCGCATGGTCTGCGCCCTCAATATGTTTGACGAGAGCGAGAAGCGTGGCGACAACATCGACTACGACAAGTTGGGCGAGCTCTTCGGCCTCTCCATGATTCCCACGGTCTTCACCAACGGTAGGGGAGTGGACCAGCTCTTCGACACCATCATCAAGCTCTACGAGAGCAAGGAGGATGCCTATTCCCATTACCGCCATATCCACATCAACCACGGTCATGAGATAGAGCATGGCATCGAGCATATACAGCGTTACCTCAAGCAGGATGACTCCATCCGCCAGCGTTATTCCACCCGCTACCTCTCCATCAAGCTCCTGGAGAACGACAAGGATGCTGAGGAGTATGTGGGACACCTCAACTCCGCCAAGGACATCTTTGCGGCACGTGACGAGGCGGCAAGGCGTGTGAAGGAGGAGATGCAGGAGGACAGCGAGACCGCCATCATGGACGCCAAGTACGGTTTTATCCATGGTGCCTTGCAGGAGTCGGGCTATGAGACGGGAAAGGCGAAGGACACCTACCAGGTGACCCACCTCATCGACCGCGTCATCACCAACAAGTATGTGGGCTTCCCCATCTTCATCCTCCTGTTGTTTGTCATGTTTTCCGCCACCTTCGTCCTGGGCGAGATTCCCAAGGGATGGATAGAGGACGGCGTGGCATGGCTGGGTGAGTTCATCAGCAGTACGCTGCCCGAGGGTCCCGTCAAGGCGATGCTCGTGGACGGTGTCATCGGCGGAGTGGGGGCGGTCATCGTCTTCCTTCCCCAGATTCTCATCCTCTATTTCTTCATCTCCTATATGGAGGATTCGGGCTATATGGCGCGTGCCGCTTTCATCATGGACAAGCTGATGCACAAGATGGGCTTGCACGGCAAGTCGTTCATCCCCCTCATTATGGGCTTCGGATGCAATGTGCCTGCCGTGATGGCGACCCGTACCATCGAGAGCCACCGGTCACGGCTCATCACGATGCTGATCCTGCCGCTGATGAGCTGTTCGGCGCGGTTGCCCATCTATATTATGGTGATAGGAACGTTCTTCGCCCTTCAGTACCGCTCGCTCATCATGGTGTCGCTGTATCTGACAGGTGTCTTCCTGGCAGTCATCCTGAGCCGCATCTTTGCCAGTTTCGTGGTGAAGGGCGAAGATACGCCGTTCGTGATGGAACTGCCTCCCTACCGCTTCCCCACCTGGAAGGCGATTGGCAGGCATACCTGGGAAAAAGGCAAGCAGTACCTCAAAAAGATGGGAGGCATCATCCTCGTGGCGAGCATCATCGTGTGGGCACTCGGTTATTTCCCTCATAATGACAAGCTCACCAGCCAGCAACAGCAAGAGCAGAGCTACATCGGAATGCTCGGCAAGACCATCGAACCCGTCTTCACTCCCCAGGGCTTCGACTGGAAGCTCGACGTGGGACTGGTGTCGGGCGTGGGTGCCAAGGAGATTGTCGCCTCTACCATGGGCGTGCTCTACAGCAACAACGACTCCTTCTCCGATGACCAGGACTATAACGACGAGGGAGGAAAGTACGAGATTCTGAAGAAGCAGATGACCTCCGACCTCAAGGCAACCTACGGTTACTCTGATGCAGAGGCTTCCGCCAAGGCATCCCTCACCGCCTATTGCTTCCTCCTCTTCGTCCTGCTCTACTTCCCCTGCATCGCCACCATCGCCGCCATCAAGGGCGAGACGGGCAGTTGGAAATGGGCGGGCTTCGCCGCCGGCTACACCACTCTTCTGGCGTGGGTGGTGTCGGCATTGGTGTTCCAGATAGGAAGTCTGTTGATATAATATTGTAAGAAGGTCGTAAAGTTGCAACCGCAACCTTACGACCTTCCTCGATTTTTTCTAAGTTGGTTTGCTATCGCTTGTTGAACATAAAGTCTAAGCCGTACTGCTGGTAATGCTTGAATTTGTGGTCGCTGCTAATCAAACAGGCTTTGTCGCTCATGGCTTGGGCGATTATTAATCGGTCGTTCGGGTCGGAGTGTTCTTTCCAAAGCGGCAGATTGGCGTATTCACGCAGGTGCTTGTCGGTGACTGTTACGACATGAATCTCGAGTTTTTCCAATAAGCAGAAAACGTCTGTCGGCTTTTTGATAATGTCTGACTTCTTGCCAATCCTGATTTTGTCAGTTTGGCAAAGATGAATCAGCTCTTGCACACACACAGAACTTGTATGTAGAGAATTGCTGTAGTCATCGATTTCGCTTCTCACTTCATTTGAAATCTCCCCTCCTTCTTGTATCAAGAAGTAGAGGATATTTGTGTCAAGGTACATTCTCATCGCATGATGGCTCTCATGGCTGATTTGTATTCCTTTTCACTAAGGCTCTCCATGTCGAATACCGGGGCATGGTTAGATGCCAACCATTCGCCTGCTTTGCTTAATTTCTTTGTCTCTTTTTCCATATTATTTGTTTTTTGTTAGTTTTGTGATATTGGCAATCACTTGGGCAAAGATACATCTTTTTTTTCATTAAACCAAAATGTAGGGGATTTTTTTGCAAAAAAAAGGACCGGCCTCTGCCGGTCCCATGATTGAGAGAGATATATAAAAGTGTTGACCTTGTCAACAGCGAGGCAAATCACTTTGCCTTATATCTGTCTTATTTGTTTGCTGGATGGTCGTAAGGACCCGTGCGCACGTCCCAGTACATCTGGCTGTAGTAGTTGTTGGTGCCGTCCTTCAACTTCGCCACTGCCTCGGTCCAGTTGGTGCCGTTCAGCGTACTCTCGTTGGTGGGGTACTTCACGCGGGAGATGATCATGTCCTTCGTATCGTTCAATGGCGAGAAGGTCACGTTGTTGCCATTGTATACTGCTGTGATCTCACCCGGACGGAGCAGCTGGTCGGGATAGCCTGTGCGGCGGATCTCTGTCCATGCCTCGGTGCCGTTGGTGAAGAGGTCGATGTACTTCTGGATGGCGCAAGCCTCTGCGTTCACATTCTTCGACACGGCATTCACATACTCCTCGATTGTCTCGGCGGAGATGGACTCGCCTGCCAAATCATACCAGTAATTGATGGAAGCCTTAACACCTTCCTTGTAGTCCTCCACGTCATAGTTGTTGTACTCGCAGAGGATGAACTTCAGCTCGGCGTAGGTCATCAGTGGCACGGCGTAGGTCTTGGTCAGAACCAAAGGCTGTCCACTGTACCAGTTGGGTGAAGTGGCACGGAACTTATCCTGTGTTCCTGTAGGGCAGGCGTATGGAATTCCATCGTAGGTGCCCTGTGGATTCGCATTGGTATAAACATAGATGCGGGGATCCACGGTTCCCTCCCAAGGATGCTTCTTGTTGTTGAGGGAGTCAATCTTGCCGTTCATCAGATTGGTGAGGTTCTTGTTGATGGTGAAGTCGTTACGTCCGGAAATGTAGAAGCCGGAGTAGAACAGACAGTAGTCTGTACCTGAGGAGGCGTAGGTGAACTTGGCTGCATCTGCATTGCTCTGCATCACACCGCTTGCCACTGCCTCGGCGATGTACTTCTTCCAGTTGGAGTCCACCTTTGACAGGTGTACGGCAAGGCGGCACTTCAGGGAGTTGCCGAATCGCTTCCACTTGGTGGCGCTGCCGTTGAAGATGACATCACCGGAGGTGAAGGCATTCTGGCTTTCGTCGATCATGCCCACTGCCTCGTCCAACTCGGCAATCATCTGGGTGTAGATGTCCTTCTGGTCGTCATACTTGCAGTAGAGCACGCCCTCGTCCTCCAGCTTGCTGATCTCCGAGTAGGGCACGTTGCCCCATGTGTCGGTGATGACGTCCATCAGCCACACCTTCATGATCTTGGCGGCGGCTATCTGGTTGCAGTTGGCTCCGTAGGCGGAAGAGCTGTTCTTGGTCGCCTCGTCGGTGTTCATCTTGATCACCTTGTCGAAGTTCGCCATACCCATGTAGAGGTAGTTGAAGTAACTGTTATTGGTGGACTCGCGAATCTGGTAGCGGTCTTCCTCCGTGTAGTTGCGCTGTGCCCACTGCTGCGAGTAGACCAGGCACTGGCGGCCGCTGAACCAGTTGTCGTAGATGTTGTCCATCGTCCATTTCTCCGCACCTTCCA
>CAVCCB010000131.1:0-6046 GCA_963600595.1 Subdoligranulum sp. APC924/74
CCTTCAGGGCGCGCTAATCAATGCGGTGGAAAGCCTTCAGGGCGCGCTGGACAGTGTGCAGGTCACAAACTATAAGGAGGCGTTAAAATCGTACCAAGTTATTTTTTAACCGTTACTAAATTCATGATTTTTTCAGTTAATTTTTGTATTTCCTTCCAAAAATGGAATCTTTTGATTTGAGTTTCAACAGAATTTCGTAATTTTGCCGCCGGTTGACTGACATCGACCTATCCAAAGCCCCAACACCGCCGTAGGCTGGCGGATAAACGGTTAAAACTTAAACGCATGGAAACAAAGAACCTATCCAACCCGCAGGCTTACACTGACGCTCAGTTTGTGAAGTTCCGCTACCCGGCGGAGACCATGAAGCGCATCAGCGGGAATCCCGCACTGCGAGAGAAAATGATTTTTCTCCGAAAGACAGGCTCTGTTTCTCCGAAAGAAACTACCTGTTTCTCAGAAGGATATGTACCGTTTCTCCGAAAGAAACACAATGATTACCAAGGGGCTTACCGCAATATGAACAAACAGACGAAACAGACCGCACACCGCACAAACACGTCATAGCGCATTATTTATCAAGCACTTACAGAGTGCGGTCATATACTAACACCGCACAAAGACCGCACAGTAACCGCACGCCCTCAATTTTGTGCGGTGGCGTGCGGTCTCCGTGCGGTGTAAAAGGTGCACAGCACTGCCATAACAAGTTACACTACAACATGTTACAAAGTTTCTGTGCGGTGTGCGGTCAAAAGCATGACAGGAGACTCACCCAATCTGAGATGGCAAGCCAACAGACCATTGCATCGCCACTTGAGAAGCCTGTCTGCGTAAGACAGGCAGACTGTCCAAGTAAGACAGTATGACAATCTCTGGCAGACTGACACGATTACATAGGCAGTTCATCCATGATTCCCACTGCATCATAGGGATTTTCCCCTTGCTCTTTAGGGATAACCCAGCGGGGGATGTGGAAAACAAAGCGTATCTTTGCAACCGAACAAAACGACAAGATTATGAAAAGAACAGCTTTCATCATGGCAGCAGCATTGCTGGCAGCCGCCACAGCCACTGCACAGAACTACAGGGACAGCAGATATTACAACCCCCGCACAGGGCATCTCGACTACGGCAACCACCGCGGCAGCCGCTCCCACTACAACCACAGCGACAACTACTTCGGCTTCCGCATAGGTCCCGCCTTCTCCTATGTCAACTCCGACGACCCCACCCTCGACGGAGGCAACTGGCGCACAGGGCTCAACGTGGGCGCAGTGGCAGGATTCTCCCTCACCGACCAGGCTCCCCTCTACCTGGAGACAGGACTCTCCTACATCGAGAAAGGCGGCAAGAAGAACCTCACCACGGGCAAGAAGATGACCTATTCGCTCAACTACCTGGAGGTGCCCGTGGTGCTGAAATACAAGTACAACGTAGACAACCACTTCTCCATCCAGCCCCAGGTGGGCGGCTACTTCGCTGCCGGCGTGGGCGGAAAGATCAAGAACTACAAGGACCGCGAGGTGGAGAGTTCCTTCAGCAAGGACAAGTTCAGCCGCTTCGACGGCGGTCTGCGCTTCGGCTGCGGCATCGGCTACGACCTGTTCTATGTGGACCTCACCTACGACCTCGGACTCGCCAACATCTGCCACGACACGTTCGACAAATCCAACAACGGTTCGCTGCAACTCAACTTTGGCGTGAACTTCTAACAAAAAATTGCCACTTTATGGGATTTATTTCGTATCTTTGCACCCACAAACGAAATAAAACCCATTATGAGAATAGGAATTATCGTTGCGATGGACAAGGAGTTCACGCAACTCAAGACATTATTGACCGAATCGCAGACAGAGCGCAAGAACCACAAGGACTTCGTCATCGGCAAGATTGGCGACAATGAAGTGGTGATGCAGCAGTGCGGCATCGGCAAGGTGAACAGTGCAGTCGGGGCGGTGGAGATGATAGACAACTACCACCCCGACCTCGTCATCTCCTCCGGTGTGGCGGGCGGTGCCGCCACCTACCTCAACGTGACCGAGGTGGTGGTAGCGACCGAGTGCGTCTACCACGACGCCTACTGCGGCGAAGAGTGTGCCTTCGGTCAGATTATCGGGATGCCCGCCACCTTCAAGTCTCCCCGGGAGTATGTGGACAAGGCACTTGCCATCAACGCCCTGCCCGAGAGCAAGCATCCCAAGATCCATGCCGGTCAGATTGTGAGCGGCGAATGGTTTGTGGACAGCAAGGAGAAGATGCGCTCCATCCTGGAGCATTTCCCACAAGCCGTGGCAGTGGACATGGAGAGTTGCTCCATCGCCCAGACCTGCCACATCTACAAGACTCCCTTCATCTCTTTCCGCATCATCAGCGACGTGCCCCTGAAGGACACGAAGGCGCAGCAGTACTTCGACTTCTGGGCAAAAATGGCAGAAGGTTCATTCAACGTTACCAAGGCGTTTCTGGAGAGCCTGTGAAAGTGAAGAACGAAGAGTGAAGAGTGAAGAGTGAAGAATCCAATTGCAAAGACTATTGTCTTAACTCCTTTAACTTCTTTAACTCCTTTAACTCCCCACATAAAAACATAAAAAAATGGACAAGATACCAAGTTTCACCATCAATCATAACAAGTTGCTCCGTGGCATCTACGTCAGTCGCAAGGACGAGGTGGGCGGAGAAGTAGTCACCACCTTCGACATTCGCATGAAGGTGCCCAACCAGGAGCCATGTCTCCACAACGGTGCCATCCACACCATCGAACACCTTGCAGCCACCTATCTCAGGAACGACCCCGAGTGGAAGGACCGCATCGTGTACTGGGGACCGATGGGCTGCCTCACCGGCAACTACCTCCTCATGAAGGGCGACCTGCAGAGCCGCGACATCGTGGAACTGATGAAGCGCACCTTCAGTTTCATTGCCAACTTCGAGGGCGAGATTCCAGGACAGGCAGCGAAGGACTGCGGCAACTACCTGCTCCACGACCTGCCCATGGCAAAGTATGAGTCGAAGAAATATCTGGAGGAGGTGCTGAACGTCATCAAGGACGAGAACCTCGTCTACCCCACACAAGACTAAGAAGAAAAGAAACAACTAACAATCCAACCTACATGAAGAATAAAAGATTTTTAGCGGCATGGGCTTTCAGCCTCCTCGCCGCCATGGGAGCCAGCGCCAAGGACAACGTGGACTATGTGAACCCGTTCATCGGCACCACCAACTACAGCGTATGCAACCCCGGTGCCCTCTGTCCCCACGGTCTGATGTCGGTGGTGCCCTTCAACGTGATGGGCTCCGACCTCAACAAGCACGACAAGGACAAGGGCTGGTGGTCCACCCCCTATGAGTTCCACAACAAGTATTTCACCGGCTTCGCCCATGTCACCCTCAGTGGCGTGGGATGTCCCGAGATGGGCAGTCTGCTCATGATGCCCACCACGGGCGAACTGGACGTCGACTACCATAACTACGGCTCCGAATACACTGCCGAGAGCGCATCCCCCGGCTATTACAGCAACAGGCTCTCCAAGTATGGCGTGAAGTGCGAGGTCACCTCCACGATGCGCAGTTCCTGCGAGCGCTTCACCTTCCCCAAGGGACAGGGCAACATCCTCCTCAACCTCGGCGACGGTCTCACCAACGAGGTGGGTGCCATGGTGCGCAAGGTGAGCGACACGGAGATAGAAGGCTTCCGTCTCCTCGGCACTTTCTGCTACAATCCCCAGGCAGTATTCCCCATGTACTTCGTCATGAAGGTGAACAAGAAGCCCCAAAGCAGCGGCTACTGGAAGAAGCAGCCCAAGATGGAAGGCGTGAAGGGCGACTGGGACGTGGACAACGGCAAGTACAAGCTCTACAAGAACTATGGCAAGGACATGGCGGGCAACGAGATAGGCTACTACATGACCTACGACTGCGCCGAAGACGAGCAGGTGGAGGTACAGGTGGGCGTATCCTTCGTCTCCATCGAGAACGCACGCCTCAACCTGCAGACAGAGCAGCCCTCCTTCGACTTCGACAAGGTGAAGGCTGACGCCAGGAAGATGTGGGCGAACACCCTCGACCGCGTGACCGTGGAAGGAGGAACGGAAGACCAGCGCACAGTGTTCTATACCGCCCTCTACCACTCGCAGATACATCCCTCCGTACTGCAGGATGTCAACGGACAGTACCCAGAGATGGAAAGCGACAAGACCGGCACCACCCAGACCAACCGCTACACCGTCTATTCCCTCTGGGACACCTACCGCAACCTGAGCCAGTTGGAGACCCTCCTCTTCCCCGAGAAGCAACTCGACATGGTGCGCTCGATGGTGGGCATGTATAAGGAATGGGGCTGGATGCCCAAGTGGGAACTCTTCGGCAGGGAGACCTGGACGATGGAGGGTGACCCTTCCATCCCCGTCATCACCGACACCTATCTGAAAGGACTCCGCGACTTCGACATCAACGCCGCCTACGAGGCGTTCCATGCCTCCGCCACCCTGCCCGGCAAGGACAACAAGATGCGCCCCGACATCGACCCCTACTACACCAAGGGCTACATCCCCATGGGCCACTATGCCGCCGACAACTCCGGCGACAACTCCGTGTCGCACGCCCTCGAATACTATGTGGCAGACAATGCCCTCTCGCTCCTGGCAAAGGAACTGGGCAAGGACAAGGACGCCAAGCTCTTCAGAGAGCGCAGCCTCGGCTACAAGCACTATTACTCCAAGGAGAGCGGCACCTTCCGTCCCATCAAGGAAGACGGCAAGTTCCTCGCCCCCTTCAATCCCGATGACGGTGCCAACTTCAGCAACGCCCCGGGCTTCCACGAGGGCAGTGCGTGGAACTACACCTTCTATGCCCCCCACGACATCGACGGTCTTGCCAAGTTGATGGGCGGCAAGAAGAACTTTGTGGAGAAACTGCAGATGGTATTCGACAAGAATCTCTACGACCCAGCCAACGAACCCGACATCGCCTACCCCTACCTCTTCAGCTATTTCAAGGGTGAGGAGTGGCGCACGCAGAAGGAGGTGAACCGTCTCTTGTCGACCTACTACACCGCCAAGCCCGACGGTATCCCGGGCAACGAGGACTGCGGCACCATGTCGTCATGGGCAATCTTCTCGATGATGGGCATCTATCCCGACTGTCCCGGTTCGCCCTACTACACCATCACCTCGCCCGTATTCGACAAGGTGACCTTGCATCTCGACAAGAAGTATTATCCCAACGGTGACCTCACCATCGAGACCAACCGCACCGACCCGTCGATGATCTACATCAGCGACATGACCCTCGGTGGCAAGAAGCTCAACAAGTACCGCATCTCCCACCAGGAGTTGGTGAACGGCAAGAGTTTGAAGATCAATCTGAAGAAATAAGCCCATTTAAAGAAAATCGGTGCGCCTCACGAGAAGCGCACCGATTTTCCTGTATGTTACCATTTCAGTTTTCCATATTTGTCCTTGTACCACAGTTGCCAGCCGTTCACCAAGTTCTGCCATACGACATAGGCACCGGGTGCCACGGCGGCAAGGGGATTGAGGAAGGTGAGGGTGAGCCAGATGCCCACGATGGTGTTCTTCTGTCCCAACGCCTGTCCGGCACTGATGCTCGCACCATAATGGTGACCCACAGCCTTGCCGATGGTGAACTGGAGGATACAGACGAAGAGGGGCAGGATGAGGAGTGCCGCCAGAATCCAGCCCGACACCTCGGCATGGAGGATGTTGCGCACCGTCTCGCCCATCAGGATGACGAGGTTGAAACACCACATATAGAATCCCAGGTCCTTCACGCTCTTCACCTTCTCCACGAACCGCGGCAGGAATCTGCGGCTCAGCAAAGCGAGCAGCAAGGGCACCACCAAGACCGTGGTGACGTTTCTGAACACCATGGCGCTCATCATGAGGAAACTCACGTCAGCCCCCTTCTCCACCATCGGGAAGAGACTGGGAATGATGATGATGGTAAAGATGTTGGCAATGACCGTGTAGGTGGTGAGCGATCCTATGCTGCCGCCCAACTTCTCCGTCACCACCGCCACTGCCGC
>CAVCCB010000132.1:0-6014 GCA_963600595.1 Subdoligranulum sp. APC924/74
GCCTCCTCCCTGTGAAGAGTTAACCACGAAGGAGTCGGGATTGCGGGAGAAACGGGTCAGACCACTCTTCCATACCTTGGTCTCCTTGCCTGTCACCACGAAGGCACGCAGGTCTGCCTTGCGCCATACGAGCTTGTCGTCGTCCAGGATTTCCAAATCCTTGAAGTCGATCACTTCCTGGGCTATCCAGCGACGGGGATACTTGACGATAAGCTGCTTGAGTTCTTCCAGTTTGCCGGGCTCCAGTTCCGAGCCGAACACCACACCGTAGCCGCCCGCCTCGCTCACGTCCTTGATGACGAGTCGGTCGATGTTGGCAAGCACATAGTCGTAGTCTTCCTTGAAGTAGGGCAGGTAGGTGGGTGCATTGTGCAGGATGGGCTCCTCGCCGAGATAGTACTTCACCATCTTCGGCACGAAGTAATAGATGCCCTTGTCGTCTGCCACACCGTTGCCGATGGCATTGATCAGCGCCACGTTGCCTGCCTTGTATGCCTGCATCACGTTGGGGATGCCTAAGAGGGACGAAGGCTCGAACATCATGGGGTCCATGTACTCGTCGCTCACGCGGCGGTAGATGCAGCCCACCCTGATCTTCTCCTTGTACATTCCGGCGTAATACACCTTGTCGTCCTCCACGAAGAGGTCGCCGGGATAGGCAAGTGTGGCTCCTGTCTTCTCTGCGAGATAGGAATGCTCGAAGAAGGCGGAATTGTAACGCCCCGGGGTGAGGATTACGGCGATGCCCCGGTCGCCGTTCATGTCGTCCATCATGTCACGCAACAGGTCGGCATAGTCGCGGTTGTCTGCCACGGCATTGTCGGAGAAGGTAGTGGGCGACACCTTGCGGGTGATCTTGCGCGCCATCATCGGATAACTGGCGCCCGAGGGGATGCGGAGGTTGTCCTCCAACACATACCACTGGCCGTCCTTGCCCTCCACCAGGTCGATGCCGGCGATGTGGGCGTACACCCTGCCCTCCGGACTGATGCCCTCACACTGGGGCATATAGCCCTTGGAGGAATAGACGAACTCCTCCGGCACGATGCCGTCCTTGATAATCTGCTTGTCGTGATAGATGTCCCACAGGAAGTGGTTGAGCGCCTTCACGCGCTGCTGCAATCCTTTTTCCAGATAATCCCAGTCACTCTTCGGTATGATTCTTGGCACAGAATCAAACGGGAAAAGTTGCTCCTTGAACACACCTTTCTTGTAAACTCCAAAACGAACGCCAAATCGCTCCATCCACTTGTTTACCGTATCCCTACTGTCGGTCAATCCCTTCATGTTAATACTCATACTCTTTCCTCTTTTTTATTGGTTTCCTAACTCAGTGGTCTAAATCCTATACACTTTGATAGCTTATTGCGTACAAAGGTACACATATTGTCACAATAAAAAGAGAATTATAAGACAAAAGAAAGCAAGGATATTTAGTTTATTACATTTTGTAAGCAATAAACCATAATTATATTACACTTTGATAAATAAATCGGGAATACAAATAACAAAATGCAAAAATTTTGACAAGACAAGATTTCTCCTGTCTTGCCAAACACTCGTTTCGGTATCAATACCGTCTCAAAGGGCGGTATCTGACCGTATATATCCGGTTGAAATACCCCTCCCAGGCATTCTCCTGCCTGTCATCGTCACGGATGATGCGGATGCCGTAGAAGCGGGTACCCGTGTCGCGATACTCCTTGAATCTTCCGAGCATCGCCTTCGGCGGGTCGGGTATCAGGAAATCGGTAATCCACAACACGTCGGCGTTCACATAGTGCAGACCGTCGTTGTCAAGCAGGTCAAACATCTGCCCCATCATTCTCTTCGCCGAGGTTCCGCCACCGATGAAGGGAAGATGCGGTTTGCCGGCTCCTACCGGCATTTCCTCCTCCGTGTTTTCCACCACGTTGATGCCTATCTTCCTCAACCGCTGCGCCTTGCGCCGCTCCATGAGGTCAATGGCCCGCGTGCTCACCGAGAAGTCGATGAGAAAACAGTCCCGCTCCAAATCCTCCGCTGTTTGTTCCAGGAGGGAGATGAGGGTGGAGGAGATGCGTTCGGGCGTGCCATACATACTCGCCGAGGTGTCGAGGCACACTATCATCGGTCCCTTGCGCGAGGCATGGGTGAAACCGAGCTTGCGCGAGGGCTTCGCCATCTCACTCTTGTAGCGGGAGGTCTGGAGCTTGCGCGCGCGATACTTATATATAAAGAGCCCTTCCATGTCCTCGTCACTGTACTGGGCGAGTTCGAGGGGAAGGAGCGAGTTGAGGTCATCGCCCACGGTGATGCCCTCGATGTCGCTTCCCGAGGAATGTTCCATCTTCATGTCGACACCCGAGGCGATGGTGAGGCGGTCTTTGCCGTTGGCATCAGCCACCCTGCCCATCTTCGCCACTATCTCCTTGATTTCGGGATAGCGGTCCTGTATCTTCATCTCGTTGAGCCGGCGCTCAAACTCGGTCTCCGTCCAGGCTCCCTTCATCATCTCCCATGCCTGCAAGGCGCGCCCTTCCGAGATACCTTTCAGCTTGACGTTACAGGTCACCTGCTTCATCATACTGAGCAACCCCGACTCGAAGTTGCCCTGGCGGATGGAGATGAAGTCCTTGAGCTTGGATAGTGCCTGTCGTTCGATGCACATCTTCCAGTCTCTCACCAACCGTTCCCAGTTCTCCTCCTTCGAGGCTCCTCCGTCCTTGAAGAGGCGCAGGAAGAACGGCAGGTCGAAACCGTCTTTCCCATGGTCAGTCTCCAGTTGGTCGAGCAAAGGCCGCCACACATCCTCGTCCATCCGCTTGAACGGTGTCCAGTCGAGCACGTCCTCCGCCCGGTGGCTTTCCGTCCAGGCACGCTGGCGCTGGAAGCGGATGTGGTGTACGCACTCCACGATAAACTTTCCCACCGCATCATAGAAGATCTTGGCTCTCAACTTGCTGTTCTTCACCTGCAAGGCAAACCTCGGAACTTTTTCACCCGAAAACGGCATTTCCATCGTGTTGAAATCAGAGCCAAAGAGGTGGAGGAGGTAGTCTTTCAGCGGGTCTTCCCGGGTGTTCCAGGGCATGGAGCGCCCAGACGAGTCAGGAATCACAGTCTGTCCTGTCTTGCAGAAGTCGTCCAGCATCTTCAGATAATACTGTGCCTCCGCCAAGTCCTTGTTGCTCTGGTACTTCATCGTTTACCCTCTGCCCTTTTTTGATTTTTTACCCTTTTACTTTTTTACCTTTTTACTTTTAAAAGGTATTCAGCGAAGATTCTCGCTGCACTCTCCACCTTGGCGGCGCAAGGGCGAGTCTTGTAGTATTCCGCCGTGCGGGGCGAAGCCACATAGCTCGACTGCGCTTTCTCATGACCTTTCAGACCGAGGATCTCTGCACAGATGATACTGCCGTTCTGCTCCTTCGACTTGGCGAGCAGTTCCTGCACCACCTTGTAGCAAGCCGACTTGCCCTCGCGGTCATCTCCTTCTTCCTGTCCACATTCCAAGCCCACGAGCATCACGATGCCGGAAACAGCACCACACATCATGCGCATCCTGCCCACTCCACCGCCGAAACCGGCGGCGAGTCGCTTCGCCATTGTTTCGTCGAGTCCATACATATCTGCAAAGGCCGCCACCACCGCCTGGCTGCAATTATAGCCCTGCATAAAGAAATCCACTGCACGCTGCACACGCGCCTCCAAATCTGGGGATAAAGTCATAATATGCTGCTCCATAATTCCAATATATCTCATTATACGTGCAAAGATAAATATATTTTTCGGGAAAGCCAAATATAAACAAGTTTTTTCCCACGACTTTTCCCACGCACTCTCATTTTTTTTCAAAAAAATATCCCGAAATGTCACGAAATGTCACGAAATGTCACGAAAAAGTCCGCTATCCCTCGATAACGCACGAATGACCCAATCCAATTTACTATCTTTGCACTCGGAAAGCGTCGGAAGATGCAAAGATGCCGAAACAGACCGCACACCGCACAAAACATAGTTATCTATCGGATACACAATGTTTTACAGAGTGCTGTCAACCAAAAGCACCGCACAAAGACCGCACGCCGACCACACGAACATTATTTATTAACATTTTAAATCTGTAAAATTATGAGTAAAGAAATGAACGAATCAGTCATCTACCTCGTAGAGAGTTTCCTGGAAGAGAACTACGCTTTTCGACGCAATCTCCTGAACGGCAAGACCGAGTATGCAATCATCCATCCTGAGGAAGAAGAACCCGTGGAGGACAAGGAGGAATCAGAGAGACAGTGGAGAATCTTCACCTCGGTGGACTTCAGCTCAATCGTTCGCCGCGCCAAGAAGCTCGGCATCGGCGGCAAGTCATCGCCACGCAAAGACATCGAGGAGTACCTGGACAGTATGGCTGTCCCCTGCTTCGACCCCATCAAGGATTTCCTCAAATCCCTGCCCAAGTGGGATGGCAGGAATCATGTGGCGGAACTCTTCGGCCGTATCCCTGGTATTACGAGCGAGCAACTGAACTGGTGCGCCACCTGGCTCCGTTCCGCCGTTGCCCACTGGCTCCACAAGGACATGCTCCATGGCAACGAGATTACCCCTATCTTCATCGGACAACAGGGTTGCGGAAAGAGCACCTTCGCCAACCGGCTCCTGCCCGAACATCTGCGCCAGTACTTCCTCGACCACATCAACTTCGGCAACAAGTTTGACTCCGAGATGGCTCTCACCCACAACCTCTTCGTCAACATCGACGAGTTTGCCAACATGGGGCCGTCGCAGCAGGGCAAGCTCAAGCAGACGCTCTCCAAGGTGAAGGTGAACGGCCGCCCCATCTTCGGCAAGAGTCAGGAAGACCGCCCTCGCTACGCCTCCTTCCTTGCCACCACCAACGATGAGCATCCGCTCTGCGACACCACGGGAAGCCGACGCTACATCTGCATCCGAATACCGGCAGGCAAGTTCGTGGACAACGGCTCGCCCATCGACTACAAGCAACTCTACGCCCAGGTGCTCTACGAACTGGAGGAACAGAAGACTCCCTACTGGTTCAGCAACGACGAGGTGGCCCGCATACAGGAAAGCAACCTTCCCTACTTCAAGATCGAAGACATGGACGAGATGCTCAAGTCTTGCTTCCAGATAGCGGAATGCGAGGGAGAGGCGAAGTGGCTCATCATGAACGACATCTTCCAGTATCTGCAAAAGCAATACCCCACCCTCGTCACCAATCACCAGACGAAGATTCGCATCGGACAGAGTATGAAGTACATGGGCTGCGTCACCAAGCGAACCAACAAGGGAAGGGCCTATCTGCTGAAAAAAAAGGAATGGCGATAATCTGAAAAGGGAAACGACGGGGTGCTGTGTTGTGCGGTGTCTGTGCGGTGTGAAAGCAACACCGCACAGCATCTAACCAGCAAGCACTCAGTACGTTAGCACACCTCTTGTGCGGTGTGCGGTCTAAATTCATAATTCCTGCCTGACTAAGTCTGTAGGTCTGTCTGACTAAGACAGCATGACTGTCCCAGTCAGACAGTCTCCAAAAACGCCTTACAAATAACACATAATCAATATGTTTAAAGTAAAAAGCAACAAGAAAGAATCCGTCATGGATTACGCAGCCTGCCCCTTGGCATCCTGCAAGAAGAGCAACTCCTGTATCCGCCATTCCGCCTACCTCAAGGCGCAAGCCGAGAAGGAGAGTTACAATATTCTGAACACCTCCAAGTTTACACCCACAGATGCCGGTTGCGAGAACTATCTCACACCCGTGAAGCAGCGCATGGCAAGTGGTTTCTGCCGCCTCTACGAGACTCTGCCCAAGCGCAACTGCCATTATTTCTGGACCCATACTTCGTTTATGAACGAGACTTCCTGGTATCGTGCCAAGCGTGGCGACTTGCTGCTCACACCCGAAGAGCAAGAGGCCCTGCTTGAAGCATTCAGAGAGAATGGAGCCGACGTGAGCGTTGGATTCGACGGATACGTAGAGAAAGAAGTGTTCATGAAAGGCTGAACATTGCCAC
>CAVCCB010000133.1:0-5978 GCA_963600595.1 Subdoligranulum sp. APC924/74
ACCACAAGGCCATCACAGCCTACATCAGCGGTGCCACCTACAAGGACGAGCAGATTGCAGAGACTATGGAGCAGTGCTACAAGGAGACAAAGTATGTACTTGATCCTCACGGAGCATGCGGCTATCGTGCCTTGAAGGAGCAGTTGAAGCCCGGCGAGACCGGTGTATTCCTGGAGACCGCCCACCCAGCCAAGTTCAAGGAGAAGGTGGATGACATCCTGGGTGACGATATCGAGATTCCCGCTCGCCTCGCCGAGTTCATGAAGGGTGAGAAGAAGAGCATCCCGATGACAAAAGACTTCGTCGACTTCAAGGAATACCTGATGGGAAGATGAAAATATGGAAAGAAAAAGCTAATGTCCTGCGTGGACATTAGCTTTTTTTGTTACCTAACAATTTCTTGTTGACCTTGAACCTGTCGAATCCTAATCCATAGACACCAATCACGGCACTCTGGCTCACGAAAGCAGTAGGGTCAATCTCGTCAATCAGCCTAAAAATCTTCTGGCTCTCACGCTGACGCGCCAGGACGAAGAGCATATGCACATCCTTGCCACTATAGCACCCATGACCGTCAAGCATTGTGCATCCCCTATCGGCGGCGGTGTTGATGGCGGCACTCAGCTCCCTGTACTTGTCTGAGATGATGAAGAACTGCACCGAGCGACGGAGCGTATTGACCACATGGTCGACGCAGAGCGACTGCACGAAGAGGTACATATAGCCATATATGACCGTCTCCCAGCTCTTCAGCACCAGATAAGAACTGGCGATGATGAAAAGGTCGCAGAGGAGGATGACGTGCCCCAGCGAGATATTGTAATACTTGTTCACTATCGCCGCCACCGTGTCAGAGCCTCCCGTGGAGGCGTTGCACGACAGACCCAGTCCCGCCGACGCTCCCATGAAGAAACCACCGATGACGGTAGCCATGAACGGCTGGTCGTGCAGGAGTAGGATGTCACCGCCTGTCCAGCTCTCAATGCACCTCGTGTAGAGGGAGAAGAGAGAAACGGCGTAGATGGTCTTCACACAGAATTTCCAGCCCAGCACGCGCAGGGCGAAGACCAGTAGGAATACGTTGATGCCCAAGTAGGACACGGACACGGGAATACCCAGCCACCAGTAGAGGATGGAGGCAATACCGCCCACTCCGCCCATCGTAATGTGGTTGGGCAATAGGAACACGTTCAGTCCCACGCTGCCCATGAGCATCGCCAGGGCAATGAGGACATAATCACGAATCTCATGAATTTTACTTTTTCTCGTCATAGTTGATTTTTGAATTTCCATGCAAAGTTAATATTATTCATGCAATATAGCGAATAAAAAATAACCTTTTTTCAGCAAAGCTGCCACGACAAGCCAATTTTCGCAAAAAAAAGGACAAAATATTGATAAACATACACGATATTCAAAAAATAGTTATACTTTTGCAGTAGAAAATATCTAAACTCTATTTAATTATGACAGAATACAACAAGAAGATTCAAGACTGGAAACAGCTGGAAGGTGGACTCAAGTACACGTGGCTCGTAGACTACCTCACCTACAGCGCCTTCGGTACATTCGAACTGTCGCCGGAAGACTGGGAGAAGCGCGACCTGATCGCCAATTTCAAGGGCAACTCCGAGCTTACAACGGAGATAGACCACCAGCAGGCAGTGGACAAAGCCATCGCCATAGCCACGCAGTTCATCAAGGATACGTTCGGTGACGAGGCAAAGGACCTCACCCTGGTGTGTGTGCCTGCCAAGAAAGAGTGCAACACCCAGCACCGCTTCGAACGCTTCAGCCAGGAGGTTTGCGCACAGACGGGTATGGAGAACGCCTACGGACGCATCACCGAGGACTTCGTGAAGGGAAAGGATGTGGTGATCTTCGACGACATCATTGCCTCCGGCGGCTCCATCAGCAAGTTTGCAGCCCATATCAAGACGCTCGGCGCCAACATCATCTGTGCCATCGCTCTGGGCAAGACCATCTCCAACGGCTACGATCAGGGGAAAGATTGAACCTGTTCTGCAAAACGACGAAAGTTGAATTATTACCGTTACTAAAAATCTTTTCCGAATCCCTTGGCAAGACCGCCTTCGCTCGTCTCCTTGTAGAGAGAAGGCAGGTCGTGACCCGTCTGTCGCATCACTTCCACCACACGGTCGAAGGAGACACTGTGATGACCGTCCGAGAAGGAAGCGTAGAGGTCAGCGTCAAGGGCACGGGCGGCGGCAAAGGCGTTGCGTTCGATGCAAGGAATCTGCACCAGTCCACACACCGGATCGCAGGTCATTCCCAGATGATGCTCCAACCCCATCTCGGCAGCATACTCTATCTGTGCCGGACTGCCTCCGAAGAGCTGGCAGGCAGCAGCTGATGCCATGGCGCATGCCACACCCACCTCGCCTTGGCAGCCCACGTCTGCACCGCTGATGGAGGCGTTTTTCTTCACCACGTTACCCACCAGTCCTGCCGTGGCAAGCGCCCTGAGGATGCGCTGCTCGCTCATCTCGTGGGCAGTGTGCAGATGGTACAGCACCGCCGGCAGCACTCCACAGGCTCCACAGGTGGGAGCGGTGACGATGATGCCGCCCGAGGCGTTCTCCTCGCTCACGGCGAGGGCATAGGAATAGACCAGTCCACGGCTCTGCAGCGAGGCGCGGAATCCCTTCGCCTTCGTATAGTAGTTGGCAGCCTTGCGGGGCAGCTTGAGCGGACCGGGCAGCACGCCCTCCTTGTCAAGACCGTTCCTCACCGCCTGTTTCATTGTCTGCCAGATGACATCCAGGAAGTCCCAAATGTCAGCATCTTCACATTTCTCCACATACTCCCAGTAGGAACAGCCCGTGTCGTAGCACCACTGTTTGATGTCGCCCAGCTTCTCAAGGCCGTACACCTCCTTGCCGCCCAACTCTCCGTGGCCGTCGCCGTTACCCTCTGACAAGGCGCCGCCGCCCACGCTGTAGACTGTCCACTCGTCGATGGTCTTTCCATCGGCATCCTTTCCTACAAACTTCATCCCGTTGGGATGGAAGGGCAGGAATACCTGGGGCTCCCAGATAATCTTCACCTCACAATGGGGGCACAGCACCTCCTCGATAGCTACATCGGTCATGTGTCCCTTTCCCGTGGCGGCAAGGCTGCCATAGAGAGTCACCTCACAGGAGACTACACCGGCGCAACGTTCCAGGAAGAGTTTCGCTGCACGCTGGGGTCCCATCGTATGGCTGCTCGAAGGCCCCTTACCTATTCTATATATCTCTTTCAATGATTTCATATTTGCAAAATTACAACTTTAATTCTATATTTTTGTGCTTTCCTACATAAATAATGCAAAGATAATGTTTTTAATCTAAAATAATGAATGTTTTTCGTTCTTTCTTTGTATTTTTGCCGAAAATTGAAGAATAGAAGACAATATTATTACAGATATGACAGACAATACGCACATAGCGAGAATCCTATGTTCCACCTTGCTCCTTGCCGGCAGCCTGTCGGCAAGTGCCCAACAGATACACTTCGGACCGCTGCACAGCGCCGACAGCCCGAGGGAAGACTGGCTGCTGCCTGGCGACACCGTGGTGCAGGCAGGCAAGAAGATGATATACAGCGGGAAACCTGTCAAGAGCCAAAGCCTTGACACTCCGAAGGAAGAGAAGCAAGACGGACTCCATGTGTCCGTGGGACTCTCCGCCTTCGCCACCTTCGGCAAGAACCTCCCCCACCGCGGCGGGTTCACCCAGACCATCGACGCCGACTATCTCACGCCACTCACCAAGGACGGCAAGCTCTGGCTCAGGGCGGGCGGCTACCTCAACAACATGAACTGGGGCGGCGACAACTACCGAGACCTCGGCCTCTACGCCGTCATGGGCTACAAGTTCAACGAGCATTGGGAGGCATACGTCTACGGCCAACTGAGCATATCCAACAACTACAACTCCCTCTACGGCCGCTACATGGGCTACGGCTACGGAATATATGGGATGCGCCCCTACGGCATGTATCCCGGAGCCTGGGGCGTGGGAAGCACCCTGCCCGGAGGTTACGGCATGGGAATACCGGGAGCCAACGTGCTGGGAGCCGGCGTACAATACAATGTCAACAAAAACTTCCACATCCGACTGAATGTGGAGGGCGTGTGGTACAACAACAATACGTCCTACTACTTCGACAGATACAATTATCCCGTGCCTCCAGTCTCGAAGACACGGGAATGAAGCCAAGGCATCTACTCGGCAAGAATCTGAACGATTCGCTCTGCGGAGCGTCCGTCCCATCGGTCAGGGATACCCGCAGACTTCCACTTGCCGTCCAGGAGTTGCCGCAGTGTCTCCGCCAGTTTACCGGCATCCTCGCCCACAAGTTCGTTAGTGCCCACCTTCACTGTCTCGATATGCTCCGTATAGCTGTTGAGCGTGATGCAGGGCACACCATTGAAGGTAGCCTCCTCTGCCACGTTACCTGAGTCGGTGATGATGCCCTTGGCATGGGCGGTGAGGTAACAGAAATCAAGGTAACCCTGCGGTTCCACCAGATTGATGCTTGTATGAAGAGCCTCCACCTCTTCCCTCGCCTTTCCCCTTAGGGGAGCAATCACGGGAACGCCCTGCGCCTCCTTGTCAATAGCAGCCATCAGGCGGACAAGTTCTTCGTGATTGTCGATGATAGCCTTCCTGTTGAGCGTAAGCACCAGGTACTCATCTTCTTTCAGTCCCATCTTGTCCATCAGAGTTGGTCGTTTGAACCGGTCTTTCAAGAATCGGATATTGTCTATGAGCACGTTGCCCACCATATAGACTTTGGAAAGTTCTGCGCCTTCCTTGTTGGCGATACTGTTGTTGGAGATGCCCGCCGTGAAGAGAATGTCCGAAAGGCCGTCAATAACCAGTCTGTTGATTTCCTTGGGCATGGTGATGTCAAAGCTGCGGGTGCCAGCTGCAATATGCGCCAGGGTGACACCCTGCTTCTTGGTCACAATGGAGGCAGCCATCGTGGAGGCGAGGTCATCCACCACAATCACCACATCCGTAGGGTGCTGTTGCAGATAGCGCTCGAACTTGGACATCACCTGTCCCGTCAACTCATTCAGGTTCTCACAGTCCACGCCCAAGTATACGTCGGGTTTGTCGATACCCAGGTCCTCGAAGAGTGAGCCTTCCAGCGTCTCGTCATCCTCCCTGCCTGCGAACACCAGTTCGCTGGCGATTTCCTTGCCTTGCACATTGGCTTGCCTTATGGCGCGGATCACGGGCGCCACTTTAATGAAATTGGGTCTGGCACCAGCCATGATACATATTTTTCTTACCATATTCTTATGATGTTTATGCTTTAAAAAAATCACTTTTCGTTACAGATGGTACAAAGGTACAAAATTTATTTGTCAGCGGGCAAGATTTTATGTTAATTCTCATTCACAAATATCGACAGTTTCATTTCTTTTTATTATATTTGCCAGCAAAAACCGATGACTGAATACATTTCACACCTATACAAAGACATAGCAGACCATTGGATCATACAATCCAACGATGACCATACTGTTGGCGTTGCCAAGCTCAGTTCTCAATTTGCAGCTGAGTTTGGAATGGAGAAATGGGGTAAAGGACGGCTGCCGTTCTAAAGAGCATCTTTGCTGCTTGTGATTACTTACAGGCAACAACTGGACAACGGAATCGTTAATCATATAAAACGAGACATATATGGTAAAGAAGAACTCGATAAAACTGTTCGGCGATGACAAGATTCGTGCCGTATGGGATGAAGAACAAGAGAAATGGTATTTCTCTATAGTGGACGTGGTGGCTGTGCTGACATACAGTGTAGACTTCCAAACCGCAAGAAAGTATTGGAACAAGTTGAAGCAGCGGCTGAAGGAAGAAGGGTTTGAACCGGTGACAAATTGTCACCAGTTGAAAATGCCTGCAATAGAGTAGATGTAGGGGATTACTCCCCTAGCACCTCTCATTGCACCGTACGTA
>CAVCCB010000134.1:0-5968 GCA_963600595.1 Subdoligranulum sp. APC924/74
AGATAGCCGACGACCTGAACAGCTTTGCCAAGTACATCGACGGCTTGCACATCGCCGCCGTGTATGGCGGAACGGACATCGGTTCGCAGATTCGCACGCTGAAGCATGGTGTGCAGATTATCGTGGCCACACCGGGCCGTTTGCTCGACTTGATAAACCGTGGCGTGGCGCAGCTCGAAAACGTGAACAACGTGGTGTTGGATGAGGCCGACGAGATGCTCAACATGGGCTTCTCCGAGAGCATCAATGCCATCTTCGAGAATGTGCCCGAGGAGAGGAACACACTGCTTTTCTCCGCCACCATGAGCAAGGACATCGAGAAGATAGCCCTCAACTATCTGCACGACCACAAGGAAATCGTAGTGGGAAGCCGCAACGAGGGTGCCGAGCACGTGAACCACATCTACTATCTCGTGAACGCCAAGGACAAGTATCTTGCCCTGAAGCGCATCGTGGATTTCTATCCCCGCATCTTTGCCATCATCTTCTGCCGCACCAAGCTGGAGACGCAGGAGATTGCCGACAAGCTCATCAAGGACGGCTATAACGCCGAGGCTCTGCACGGCGACTTGAGCCAGCAGCAGCGTGACCTCACCATGCAGAAGTTCCGTAACCATACCGTGCAGTTCCTCGTGGCAACCGACGTGGCTGCCCGCGGACTGGATGTGGATGACTTGACCCATGTCATCAACTACGGTTTGCCCGACGACGTGGCAAGCTACACCCACCGAAGCGGTCGTACAGGCCGTGCCGGCAAGAAGGGAACCTCCATCTCTATCATCCACACTCGTGAGAAGTTCAAGGTGCGCCAGATAGAGAAGCAGATAGGCAAGGACTTCGTGGACGGCGTGCTGCCAAGCCCCGAGGAGATTTGCAAGAAGCAGCTTTTCAAGACGATGGACGACATCATGAAGACCGATGTGGATGAGGAGCAGATTGAGCCATATATGGCTGAAATCAACCGCCAGTTCGACTACATCGACAAGGAGGATATCATCAAGAAGATGGTGACAATCACCTTCGGTAAGTTCCTCGACTACTATAAGAACGCACCCGAGATTGTGAAGCCAGAGACTGGTAAGGGCGCAAAGGGCAGTCGTAGCTCAGAAGGTCGCGGCGAGCGTGGCAAGGTGTCGAACGGTCGCCGCAAGCACGAGGCTGAGGCTGGTTTCAAGCGTCTCTTCATCAACCTCGGCAAGGCAGACGGCTTCTATCCCGGCGAGATTATGCAGTACTTGAACAAGCATGTAAAGGGTCGCCAGGAGGTGGGTCACATCGACTTGCTCTCCAAGTTTGCCTACATCGAGGTGCCCGAGGAGGATGCCAAGCGAGTGATGAAGGCTTTGAACGGCACGGAATACAAGGGCAGGACCGTGAGATGCAACGATGCCGACGAGGAAGGACACGGCAAGAGTGCAAGAGGCAGCCGTGATTCCGAAGGTCGTGGCGGTCGTTCCTCGGAGAGAGGAGGTCGCAGAGGCGCAGACGATTCCCGCAAGGGTCGCGGTTCTCGCAACGAGGGCCGCAGTACGAAGAAGAGCCGTAGCTATCAGGAGGATACCGGCGACTGGCGTCAATTCTTCCAGCACAACGACAACATCAAGTTGAAGGGTGAGGAACCCAACTTCGAGGAAGAAGGCTGGGCACGTCGCAGACCAAAGAAGAAAAAGTAATCTTAGGATGGCTATATTACAACAAGGTGAAAGCCTGCATCAAAAAGAGTTGCTCTCTGTTTGATGCAGGCTTTCTGCCATTTTTTGCCTATCTTTTGTATCTTTGCTGCAAATCAATCCGCCAGCAGTCTCTCCGCCATCGCCTTGCCCAGAGCCTCGCACTGCGCCTTGACCTCTGACGTTATCGCCTGCTTCATATCCACCGGCTCGCCCACTGCCTCATAGTGCAGGCGGGTGTCGTTCCACTCCTGTATCTTGCTTACCGCCTTGCTTGCCCAGCAGTGGGAGCCAAACCAGCCGAGGAGGTGGTCCTTGATGTCCTTGTTGGCAAGCTCGGAGAGGAAGGTCTCCATCTCATGATAGAGTCCGGCATTGTAGGTGGGAGCACCCACTATCAAACCCTTGTAGCGGAAGATGTCGCGGAGGATATAAGAGTGGTGGGTCTTCGAGATGTTGTACATCACGATGTTCTTCACGCCCGCCTTACTTGCCGCACGGGCGATAATCTCCGCCATACGCTCAGTGTTGCCGTACATCGTGCCGTAGCAGATGACGAGGCCAGGCTCGGTCTCATACTTCGACATCTTGTCGTACATTCCGACCACCTTCCCGATATACTCGTGCCATACGGGACCGTGGGTGGAACAGATGTAGTCGAGTGGCACACCCGCCAATTTCTTCAGGGCATTCTGTACGGGCACGCCATACTTGCCCACGATGTTGGAGTAGTAGCGCACCATCTCCAGCCAGAACGTGTCGCAGTTGATTTCCGTGTCGATCACTCCTCCGTTCAAGGCACCGAAGCATCCGAAGGCATCACCGGCAAAGAGCACCTTATGGGCAGCGTCGAGTGTCACCATTGTCTCGGGCCAGTGAACCATCGGGATGAGGACGAAGCTCAGCTCGTGGTTGCCTAATGAGAGCGTCTCGCCGTTCTTCACCTCCACCACGTCGTCGGTCACGCCATAGAAGCCTTCGAGCATGCCGAGGGTCTTCTTGTTGCCCACAATCTTGATGTTGGGGTAGTACTTCTTGATGAGGGCGATGGAACCACTGTGGTCGGGCTCCATGTGATTGATGATGAGATAGTCAATGGGGCGGTCACCAATCACCTCACGGATATTCTCCAGGAACTGGGTGAAGAAGTCCACCTCCACGGTATCCACCAAGGCAATCTTCTCATCGTCGATGACATAGGAGTTGTAGCTCACTCCGTTGGGCAGGGGCCAAAGGCCCTCGAAACGATGCTTGTTGCGGTCGTTCACACCCACATAATAAATTTTGCTTGTAATTTCTGTCATATTCTTACCCTTTCATTTTAAAAGGTCTTTCTTCTTTTTCACCCCGAAGTCCTTGGACACATAGTTGTAGATGTCCTTGCAACATTCGGCAGAGAACTCCTGCGCAGAGTGCAACAGGCTGTCCCACTGCGCCTCCGTCAGTCCTCGGTCGATGTCCTCGCGGGTAATGCCTTCCTTGATGAGGCCGAAGACGAAGCCGGCGTTAAAGTTGTCGCCGGCACCGATGGTGCTCACCGTCTGGGTCTTCTCCGCAGGATAGCTCTTCTTGAAGCCATTCTCGGCACGCACCTCCACAGGCTCAGCCCCCTGGGTACAGATGAATTTCTTGCAGTAGAAGCTGATTTCTGCATTATAGACCTGGTCGGCATCGGGCTTCTTGTAGAGGATGCCGAAGTCCTCGTGACTGCCGCGCACAAAGTCTGCGTACTCCAGATTCTCTATCAGGTTGGGCGTAATCTTCATGATGTCATTCTGGTGGGAGGCACGGAAGTTGACATCGTAGTAGAGGATGGCGCCATGCTCCTTGGCATACTCCAGGAAGCCACCCACCTGCGGGCGCACCACGGGGTTGAGGGCGAAGAACGAACCGAAGAGCACGATGTCGCCGGGCTGGATGTCGGGCGTGGAGAACTCCAGTTGGTCGTGCGGATGGTCCTTGTAGAAGATGTAGTCCGCATTGTTGTTTTCATCGAGGAATGCCAGGGAGATGGGCGACTTCGACTCCGGGAAGATAGACACGTCGTCGGCGTTCACGCCATTGTCCCTCAGGAACTCAATCACATACTCGCCGATGCGGTCGTTGCCCGCCTCACTGATGAACGAGGCATTGACTCCCGACCGCCCCAACGAGATGAGGGCGTTGAATGACGAACCGCCGGGCACCGCCTCTATGGGCTTCCCGTTCTTGAAGATGATGTCGAGCACCGTCTCTCCTATTCCTATTACTTTGCGCATAAGTTATCTTGTTGTTATTGTTTTTGTGACGGCAAAGATAGTGCAAATCGCAGACAATGCAAAATAAATCGGCATTTTTTTGGATAAATTGCATTTTAGCCGTAACTTTGCACACCGATATGAAATATAACACTTATACGCTCGACAATGGGCTTCGCATCATCCACCTGCCCTCCGACAGTAAGATCGTATATTGCGGCTACCAGATCAATGCCGGTACCCGGGACGAGGCTCCCGGGGAGGAAGGACTCGCCCACTTCTGCGAACACGTCACCTTCAAGGGCACGGAGCGCAGGAAAGCCTGGCATATACTCAACTGCCTGGAGAGCGTGGGCGGCGAACTCAACGCCTACACCAACAAGGAAGGAACGGTCTATTA
Source organism: Subdoligranulum sp. APC924/74 (assembly GCA_963600595.1). Taxonomy (GTDB): domain Bacteria; phylum Bacteroidota; class Bacteroidia; order Bacteroidales; family Bacteroidaceae; genus Prevotella. The sequence continues at coordinate 4,308 of CAVCCB010000134.1, forward strand.
CTCCGCCATCCTCAAGGAACACGTTGCCAGAGCTGTGGACATTCTGTCGGATATCGTCTTCCACTCCGTCTACCCACAACAGGAAATCGACAAGGAGGTGGAGGTGATCTGCGACGAGATAGAGAGCTATAACGACTCTCCTGCGGAACTGATCTACGACGAGTTCGAGAACCTCATCTTCCGCGGGCATCCTCTGGGGCACAACATCCTAGGAACGGCGGAGCGTGTGCGCCAGTTCAAGACCGAAGACGCCCTCAGGTTCACCCGCAAGTTCTACCGCCCCGACAATGCCGTCTTCTTCGCATACGGCGACATCGACTTCAAGAAGCTCATCAAACTCTTGGAGAAGAACTTGGAAGTAAAGAGTGAAGAATTCAATGGAAATGAACAACGAAGATGGAAGAGTGAAGAAACAACGTTCGGCGGCCGTAGGGAATTGCAAATCGCTGGCCGAAGGGAAAAGCAAAGCCATCTCAACGCTCCCCGATGCGAGGGCAAAACCATCGTGATGGAGAAGAACACCCATCAGGCTCATGTGATGATCGGCACCCTTGCCTACAACATACACGATGACCGCCGAATGCCCCTCTATCTACTAAGCAACATCCTCGGCGGTCCCGGCATGAACGCCAAGCTCAACCTCTCCCTCCGCGAACACAACGGACTGGTATATACCGTGGAGAGTACGATGGTGGCTTACGGCGACACCGGCATCTGGAGCATCTATTTCGGGTGCGACGAGCACGATGTGAAGCGGTGCCTGCGACTGGTGCGCAAGGAACTGGACAAGTTTATGGCAAAGCCCCTCTCCCCTTCCCAACTACAAGCAGCAAAGAAACAAATCAAGGGACAGATAGGCGTAGCGTGCGACAACCGCGAGAACTTCGCCCTCGACTTCGGGAAGAGCTTCCTGCACTATGGTTGGGAGAAGAACGTGGACAGCCTCTACCGCCACATCGATGAGATTACTGCCGAACAGATGCAGGCTGTCGCCCAGGAACTGTTTGACGAGGCAAGGCTCACCACGCTCATCTTCAAATGAGCCGGTGGTTTCACCCATCATCAAGCACACAAAAAGAGAAAAGGCAACTGCAAGGGAACATCCCGGCAATTGCCTTTCTCTATTTAACATTTAAAAACTTGTCTACTCAAAAGGAGCTTATTTGCTCCAGTTCATCTTGTTGCTGATTACACCAACTTCTGCTAATGTGGCAACTACTACTGCCAAAACCATACCTAATACTAACATAATCGTTTCCTTTCTCTGTTTTTTAATTGTTATCCTTAATCTATTACCTTATCTTTACTTGCAGCTGTTCATACCGAGGTTCATACCTACACCGGTAATCACACCGAATGCCACAACTGCCAATGTCATAATTCCAAATGTCATCATAATTATTATCCTTTCCTAATCTTTATTATCCTTTTATCTTTTCGAGTGCAAAGATAATGCCTTTTGTGCGCGCACACAAATATTTTAGAGAGTTTCTTTCAAATCCCTTCGATTTCTTGATTTCCGTCAATTTCTGGCAGACAACAAGTGACAAATTCGGGTCACCTGCAAAACTTTCAACGAAGAAATTTGGAACAGTCCTAGCTGTAGTCATTGTCATCATATGTGATGATGTCCAGTTCCTCTGCTATCTTCTTCAGTCTTT
>CAVCCB010000135.1:0-5919 GCA_963600595.1 Subdoligranulum sp. APC924/74
AAAGACCCATTGGACGAGTGGGTCAAGTTTCTGAAGACCGGCAAGATAGATGCCGGCGCAACAGCCGCCGGATTGCCCGAGGCCCGCGAGTGCCTGAGGGTTGACAGCTTGTCTGCTGAAGACAAGCAAGCCTACATCCGCCATATGGAGGCAGTGAGACACATGCGCAGCCTCTTCGACACAAGCCGCGACGAGGGATATGAGGAAGGACGTGCAGAAGGACTTGAAAAGGGACTTGCTGAAGGTCGTGCTGAAGGTCGTGCTGAAGGCGAATTAAACAAAGCCATCTCCATCGCTCGCAACCTAAAGAGTCTTGGTCTTGGCATCGAACAGATTATGGCTGCCACGGGACTTTCGGAAGAGCAGTTGAAAAAGTTGTAACATAATCATGCATCTGCCTTGAGGACATAGCCGTAGGGCAGCCATGCGCTTTTGGAAGACTATTGTCTTGACGAGATAAAGAAACAAAACTCGCCGGTAACACAATGTACAAGAGACTTAGAATTCTACATATCGCACTCATTACTTTCATGCAACTGGCCTTCCTCGCCAGCTGCATGAACTCCGGCTATCACCTTTCTTTCCCCGAGATAGACAATCTTGCCGACGACTATCCAGCACAAGCAAAAGTCTTTCTTTCCCGCGCCGACAGCAATGACAACAAGGGATATTACAAATTACTGGCTGCAAAGATAGATTACCAACTGAGCGGAATCACCATCAAAGAGGACAACATTGACGATGCCATCCATATCTTCCAAAAGGAGAACAACAAACCATTCCTGGCACGTTCCTTATATTACAAGGGTGCATTGACACTCAACAACTACCGGGATACCGCACAAGCCATCAGCTATCTAAAGAAAGCCTACAGCTATGCTGCGAACATGAGAGAGCGGGAGAAAATGGACATGCTCGACCTGCTCTGCCGTCTGACCCGTGAAGACACCTATACGCTAAAAATGGAAAAGGAGGCATACCAAGTGCATGACATTCCACACCATGCCTGGGCTATGCTCTATCGTGCCATCAACAGCCAGGACCCAACGCTGGCGAGAAAAGCTTTCAAAACAGCCAACCTTATCGGCGAAAACAAAGACAGCACATTGGGTCCCATGTATTACCATTACTTCGTATACCTGATGGACAAAGGGAAAACACCAGACTCCATCTTGACAGAATATATCCAAAAGGCAGATGCCTGCCATGGCATCAAATACAACAATAACATAGACTACTACCGCTGGCTTTGGGGGGCTAAAAAGGCATATGGCGCAAAGAAGCTCAAGGAAGAGATAAAACTTGACATGGATTTTAGAACCATCGGCAAACAATATACATTCCGCTGGGGATACGATCACTATTTGCCGCTCTACTTGCTGGCTTTACATTACGGTGACACCATCACCGCACAAACCATTGCCCACGAATTACGCCAAGAAGCTCCTCTCCTTGCAAAAGACAACAACTACGAGAAAGCCGAGCAGGTGGAATTGATGTACGAGGGAGGCAATACCCGTTACCGTTACGAGATTGTAAAGACATGGATTTTCATCGGAGTCATCGCCGTGCTCGTTATCCTCTTGGCGACAGCTTACCTCTCCATTTCCCGTATGCGGCAAGCCCGCCGCACCATCCATACCCTGCACGAATCCTTGCATCAACTGAAAGATGTAGAAAACACCTCACTCTCGCAACGATGCGAGGCACTAAACCAGGAAATTGCCTCACAACTCCGCAAGTTGAAACGCCGGGAAAAGGATATTGAGACCTATAAGACACAAATCAACGAACTCACAGACATCAGCCAAGGATTAGTGTATTACTCCATGGCAGCACAAAACAAAAATATCAGTCAGATTGGCAAACGGGGCATTCGACAACTGTTGGCAAGCTTCAAGATGATAGACGACAAGTACTGCGGGCGCTTGGAGAACCATGACCTGAACCCTTCCCAAAATCTCTTCTGCATTCTCTATCATATCGGAAAAACAGACGAGGAAGTGATGCAAATCTTGCAATACTCCCTCTCGAATGTTCGGGTAAGGAAGTCAAGGATCAAGAGCGATGCCGAGGTCGGTTCTTTCGAAGAAGTCATCAAATAAACATTACAAAAAGCACAGTTTTCCAGAATGTCGAATTTCGCAACTCACTCATTGTCAACGGACATGAGTTAACCGGCATGTAATCTCCGCTTGCAACATCCAACATTTCTTGCTACCTTTGCATCCGAATCCAAAACTATAATTCGCAGACTATGAGAAGATGTTTATTATTAGGAGCAGCATTGTTCGCCGTATGCTGCATGAGTGCACAGAAAGACAGCAAGCAAGAAAAAGTTGCCAACATCGACAAGGTGAACTACCGAATCACCTACACGGGGAAAATGGTGCCCGACACATCCAAAGTGCCTTACACTTATTGGGAGAGTGAAATGCGGCTGGACATTGGCAGCAAGGTTACTCATTTCTATGACAGAACCAAGCAAGTCAAAGACTCTATCATGGATGCCCAAGCAAAAACCGGAATATATGATGACAGCAAGCTCATAAAAGGCGGGAGATTCCTTTGGGAATTCTACAAAAACTATCCTGCCATTGGACAAACCACATTGCTGGATAGAGTTCTTGGCAACCAGTATCAATGTACGGAGAAAGTAGAGACACCCAACTGGCAAATCATCCCAGACAGCACAGCCTCCCTCATCGGCTATAAATGTCAATTGGCCCAAGCCTTCTTCAAAGGAAGACAATGGTACGCATGGTACACAGAAGACATCCCTTTGAGCGAAGGTCCCTGGAAGCTCTACGGATTGCCCGGCCTTGTTCTTCGGGCTTACGACAGAAACAAGCAATACGTTTTCGATGCCGTCGGCATGAGTACTATGAATGGTGCAGCCAACATCACCTTTATCCAAAAGGACAGAGAGAACGTTACACAAAAGGAATTGCGGGATGCCAAACACAAGTTTGACGGTGCCGAATCTCTCCGGGCAACCGAGAGAAGGACGGGTGTTACATTCAACAAATTACCCGAAGGAGCCATCAAGGCGTTGAACCGCAGCAACAAGGGCAATCCTATCGAAACAGAATAACAAGATAATAATACGAAACGATGAAGCTGTCAATATCTCAGGAATATCTATATTTGGCGAAAAAGCCAAAAGTCGATACCTTCGCTAACACTTAACAGAAACAAGACAGAAGCAATATGAACAGGAAGAGAATCATAGCCAGTTTCATCGTTTTGTTACTCTTGCTTTGCATCCCAACGGCGATGCAAGGCAAAAGGAACTGCCCTATGCTACCCGATGATGGCAACACGCCTGCCGAAATTCGAGGCTATGTGGAGGACTCTTTGACGCACAATCGTCTCAGCAACGTATCCGTCACTTTTCTACGCAATGGCAAGCCCTTGAAGTTTACCCGAACCAAGGAAGACGGAACTTTCTCTATTTCTGTCACCGAAAAGCAAGCAGGCGACTTGCTGCAAGCTACCTGCATGGGCTACAAAAAGCAAAAAACAGCGGTTTCATCAAGCAAAGAGACCATCATCAGCATGGCTTCCACAGCTTTCGTACTGAAGGAAGTCCAGGTGAAAGGATCTCGCATCACAGGACGGGACACCATCACATTCGACCTTACCCGCTTCGCCAACGAACGAGACAACTCACTGAAAGACGTGCTGAAGAAACTTCCTGGCGTAGATATCGAGAAGAACGGCCGCATCAACTACAACGGCAAGCCCATCAACCGCTTCACCGTGGAAGGACTCGACCTGACAGGAGGCAAGTATAACCAACTGGAAGAGAATATCAAGGCAAAAGATGTGAAAGAGGCCGAAGTCATTGAGCACGACCAGCCCATCAAGGCTCTTCAGAACAAGACTTTCACTGATAACGTGGCGATGAATATCGCCCTCAAGGACAGTGCCCGCAACAAACTCCTGCCTACCATCAAGCCCTATCTGCTCATAGATGACCCTACCCATGTGGGCGGAAGCCTCAACATCATGCAGATAGGCAAGAAGAAACAGATGATGTATGATGCCGCTTACGACAGAACAGGCAAGAACCTCGGCAATGCCTTCGACCAACTTGCCTCATACAGCGGCCGCCTTGCCTCAGCCTCTCTACCTTCTTGGCTTTCTGCTCCTACGCTCGATGCGCCAATCGATGCAGAACGCTTGCGCTTCAACACGTCGCAAAAATATTCCATCAACCATATCAAGAAAAACAAAGACGACGCAGAGACTCGCATCGAAGCCAATTATGTGCGCCAAGTGATTCGCCAAGAGCGAGAGAATTCTTCTATCTACGACTTTGGCGGCGACTCTCCCGTCACGACCACCGAGCGTAACCACAAGACGATGATAAGCGATGCCTGCAACCTGCAATGGGAAAACAAGGTGAACAAGGCGGATTGTTATGGTAATGAGAACATCAGCCTCAACGCCAACCAAAGCGACGGTCTGTCAAACATCAACGACACGCTCACCCAGCGCATTCGCATTCCGCAGCTCAACCTGTCAGGCAGCATCTACCGTCTCTTTGTCTGGAAGAAGAGCCAGCTCTCTTGGCGCAGCACCGCCGACTACCATCATGGCGTGTCCGACCTCTATGTGAACGATGACCGCAGTCGCATCCGCACCAACCTTTGGCACACCGCCCATACCCTGGAATGGCAGAAGAACAAGTATCACTGGAGCCAACAATACCAAGTAAGCCTGGAAGCCAACAACCTCAATATTGGCTATAATTGCCTCGACATAACCAGCAAGTTCGCCCCCTACTGGCAATACCAGACCAAGACATTCCGAGCATCCTTCACGCCGGAGTTCATTTGGGAGCGTTTCACTCATCCACAGAAGACCCTTCTCGCCGCATCTCCTTTCCTATATCTCTATAAGAAGTTGGACTTCCGCAGGGAGTTGACGTTCTATACAGGCTACAACACCTCCACAGGCAACGCCACCAACTATGCTTTGGGGCAATACCGTCGCAGTTATCGCTCTTGGTACACATCGAGCGACATCATCCCGGTCACCCATTCTCTTTATGGCAAGTTGAGCTACGACTACAAACGCCCCATCAAGGAGCTCTTCTTCAGTGCCTCGGTGAATGCCAGCAGATATTGGACGAGCACCGCCTCCGACCTCCGCATCGTGGACGGCAACTACTACGCAACTCTATATAAGCAAGACAGCAAGAGCGACAACCTCGGAGCCTCGCTCTATATCTCGAAAGGCTTTTACGACTTGCATCTGAAGACCCGTCTGGAGGGAACTTACAATTATGGCAAGGGAACGCAATACACTGGCGGCAAAGCCATCGGCTACAAGAGCCAAACCTATGAGTTGAAGCCGAGCATCGACTTCTCGCCATCTTGGTGCGCCTTCAGTTATGAGGGGGATTTCATCTCCTACAACACGAAACGCCAAAGTTCAGCGGTTTCATCGCTGTTCAACTGGAAGCAAACTCTCTCTGCCACTGCCACCATCAGCCACGTAGACCTCACTTTCTCTTTGGTCCACTATCGCAACGAGCTGCAAGCGGGCAATCATCTCAACTGCCTCCTCGGCGACGCCTCGGCAGTATGGCGCATAAAAAAGCTCCGCCTCTCAGCGGAGCTTCGTAATATTTTCAACAAGAAGAATTACATAGAAACCACATACAGTGGTGTCAGCACCTTGACGGACAGTTACCGGCTTCGTCCGAGGGAACTGGTGATTGCCGCCCAATACAGTTTCTAAAGGTTTCTCCTGGTTTTATACATTTTTACTTCTGCTTCAGATAGTTCAACTGGACGGTGGGAGCGCAGGCGTTGCTCACCTTCTCGGTATACTCTGCCACCTTCAGTGTAGCGGTGCCCTTGATGGTCTCCACGTCAGTGCCCACCTGGAAGAGATAATTTCCGGCGT
>CAVCCB010000136.1:0-5896 GCA_963600595.1 Subdoligranulum sp. APC924/74
TTTTTCAAGAAATATGCTTATTTTTGCAATCTTATTACAAACATATTAGTATTGACTCTTAGAACTGGCTCCATCACCCAACAGACCCAATGGCGATATTCGATTTTCTTTTCAAAAAGCCGAAGACTTGGGATGCCTCCAAGTTTGCGTTCGTGGATACGGAAGTGGGACAGAACGACCACAAGATTCACGACATCGGTGCCTTGCGCTACGATGGGGCTACTTACCACGGGACTTCCAGGGAGCAACTGGTACGTTTTCTCAAAGAGGGTGAGGTGGATTTTGTGTGCGGTCATAACATCGTACACCATGATGCCAGATACCTCTTTGGCGACAGTCCTAATATGTCGGACAAGCGTGCGACTGACGACAACCATCTTGAATGGATGCTTGTGGACACACTTTACATGTCGCCACTCCTCTTTCCCGAACGTCCTTATCATCGGCTCGTAAAAGACGACAAGCTCATTAGCGACCAGATGAACAATCCTGTCAATGACTGTGAAAAGGCAAAAGAGTTGTTGATGGATGAAATTGCCCGGTGGAACAGGCTGTCCGACAATCAGAAAACAATATTTGCTTCTCTGTTGACAGACAAGAAAGAGTTCTGCGGATTCCTCAGAATGGTGCACCACGGAACAGAGCATCACAAAGCCACGGAACTTGTCCAACTGGTAAGGACAGAATACGCAGGCAGAATCTGCGAATATGCCGATGTGGAGTCGCTGACAGAGTGTTTTCCTTGTGCTCTGGCATACGCCTTGGCTCTTATAGACACGACAGACTGTCGTTCGGTTACCCCGGGCTGGGTACTCCACAACTATCCCGAAGTGGAGTATGCCGTCCAGTTGCTTCGCCATACTCCCTGTGCCAAAGAAGATTGCACCTATTGCCACCATCAGCTTGATGTCCATGCCAACCTCAAGCAATTCTTTGGCTACGACGAATTCCGCACCTATAACGGCGAGCCTCTGCAGGAGAAAGCCGCAAAGGCTGCCGTGGAGGGGAAGTCATTGCTTGCCATTTTCCCTACCGGCGGAGGGAAATCGCTTACCTTCCAATTGCCGGCCTTGATGGAGGGCAGAGCCATGCACGGTCTTACCGTCATCATCTCACCTTTGCAGTCGCTGATGAAAGACCAGGTGGACAACCTTGCCGACCGAGGCATTACTGATGCCGTCACCATCAATGGATTGCTCGACCCCATCACCCGTGCACTGGCCATCGAGCGAGTGCAAAACGGCGATGCCTCCTTGCTCTACATCGCCCCGGAAATGCTTCGTTCGAAGACCATCGAACGAATTTTGCTTGCACGCCACGTGGTGCGGTTCGTCATCGATGAGGCCCACTGCTTCTCTGCCTGGGGGCAGGATTTCAGGGTGGATTACCTCTACATAGGAAAGTTCATCAAGGAATATCAGGAGAAGAAATTCGGGAAACAGGCAGAAGAAGACGCGACAAACTTCCAGAACCGCATCCCCGTATCCTGTTTCACGGCAACCGCCAAGCAAAAGGTAGTACAGGATATCTGTGACTACTTCAAGCATTGGCTGGGCGACACCCTGGAGTTGTTTGCCACTTCAGCGTCCCGCTCCAACTTGCGCTATTCCGTTATCCACGTAGATTCAGACGAAGAGAGATACGTCAGGCTCCGCTCGCTCGTCCAGTCAGCCAACTGCCCTACCATCATCTATGTGTCACGAACCAAACGGACGCGTGAGCTTGCCGCCCGACTGAGCCGTGACGGCATGAAGGCGTTGCCCTACAACGGACAGATGGATGCCGACGAAAAGATAGCCAATCAGGATGACTTCATGAACGGCCAGACAAGCATCATCGTTGCCACCTCGGCCTTTGGTATGGGTGTGGACAAGAGCGATGTGGGACTGGTGGTGCACTATGACATTTCCGACTCGCTCGAAAACTATGTACAGGAGGCCGGCCGCGCGGGAAGAGACCCGCATCTCAACGCCCAGTGCTTCGTGCTCTATAGCGACAACGACCTTGACAAGCACTTCATCTTGCTTAACCAGACAAAACTAAGCATCAGCGAGATTCAGCAAGTCTGGCAAGCCGTCAAGCATTTCACCCGGCAGCGTCCACACTTCTGTTGCTCGGCATTGGAAATCGCCCGTCAAGCAGGCTGGGACGACTCCGTCTCCGACATCGAGACCCGTGTACGCACCGCCCTGTCTGCCCTGGAGCAAAGCGGCTATATCGAACGGGGCAACAACGTGCCACACGTCTATGCCACGGGCATCACCGTCAAGAACATGGACGAGGCACGCCAACGCATCATGGACTCCTCCCTCTTCTCAAAAGAAGAAAGCGAAAAAGCCGTGCGTATCATCCGGTTGCTCATCTCGCAGAGAAGCATTGCCAAGGCTCAGGATTCTGAAGCAGAGTCGCGCATCGACTATCTTGCGGACATACTGGGTCTCACCAAGATGGATGTAGTGTCTGCCGTCAACCGTATGCAGCAAGACGGCATACTGGCCAATACAAAAGACATTTCCGCTTACCTGCAAGACGTGGGGGACACTTCACGAAAATCACGCCAAAAGCTAGAGCAGTTCGCCAAACTCGAAAGATACATCATCGACCATATCCCCGACGATGCCCTTCGTATTTCCTACAAACAGCTCAACGACAATGCAGTGCAGGACGGTATCGAGACAGCCAACGAGAAACAAATAAAGACGTTGCTATATTTTCTCGTTGTCAAGGGCTATGCCCGAAAGAAAGAGGATGGTGCCAGAAACATGATTGTTACCCGACAGGGCGACATCTACTCCATCATCCAGCGATTCGAAAGACGAATAGAGGTCTGCCGATTCGTCATTGACTGGCTCTATCTGTTGGTGGAACGGAATGAAAAGGAAAGAAACACAGCCGAACAGTCCAGGAAAGACGGTGCCGTCCAGTTTTCCGTCGTCGAGCTATTGAAAGAAATCAAATCGAGCAACCAATCGCTCTTTTCCGATTTATCCAGTCTGCAGCTGGAAGACCTTGAAGAAGCCCTGCTGTATCTCTCGAAGATAGGTGCCTTGAAACTGGAAGGCGGATTCCTGGTACTCTACAACGCCATGGACATCCGCCGTCTGAAGGACAACCGTCTGCGCTATAAACAAGACGACTACAAGATGCTCAACGAGTTTTACAGGCAGAAGATCCAGCAGATACACATCGTGGGAGAATACGCCAACCTGATGGTCAAAGATTATGACGCTGCCCTAAGGTACGTACAGGACTACTTCCAGATGAACTACCGCCAGTTTGTCAACAAGTACTTCAAGGGCGACCGCTCCTCGGAAATAGAGCGTAACGTCACTCCAGCCAAATACAAGAAACTCTTCGGCGAGCTATCCCCAAGGCAAAAGGAAATCATAGACGACAAGAGCTCCCGTTGCATCGTGGTGGCAGCAGGTCCGGGCAGTGGCAAGACCCGTGTACTCGTCCACAAGCTCGCCTCCCTTTTGCTCCTGGAAGACGTGAAGCACGAACAGCTCCTCATGCTCACCTTCTCGCGTGCCGCCGCCACAGAGTTCAAGCAACGTCTGATGCAGCTCATCGGCAATGCTGCACATTTCGTGGAAATCAAGACTTTCCATTCTTATTGCTTCGACCTGTTGGGCAGAATAGGCAATCTCGACGATGCCGCCGGAGTGGTAAGGAAAGCCGCCGAGATGATAAACGCCGGCGAAGTGGAACCCAACAAAATCCGAAAGACCGTGCTCGTTGTCGACGAGGCACAAGACATGAGTGCCGACGACTTTTCCCTCATCACAGCCTTGATGAATGCCAACGAGGAGATGAGGGTAATTGCCGTGGGCGATGACGACCAAAATATCTTCGAATTTCGTGGTTCCGACTCCAGATACCTGTACCAGTTGAGCCAACTGCCCGACAGCCGTTTCATAGAAATGACGGAAAATTATCGCAGTCTGCCTTCTATCGTAAATGCTGCCAACAGCTTTGCCGCGAGCATCAGGCAACGCATGAAAAAGACCCCTATCGTTTCCATGAGCCAGGAAAAGGGAACGGTTAAGATTGTCAAGCATCCTGCCTACCAAGGAGACCAGAGGATATATATGTACCATCCTGTCGTAACGTCAAAATCGACTTGCGTCCTAACCCAAACCAACGAGGAGGCTGTCATTCTCCTCGCCCTGCTCCACAAGCACGACATCCATGGCAAGCTGGTACAGTCGATGGACGGACTGCGCTTCTGGAACCTTGCGGAGACTCGCTATTTCCTCAAGCACTTAGAAGAGGGTGTCAGGACATCCCAGTCACCTGTTGTCACCGAAGAGCAATGGGAGGAGACAAAGACGAGGACATACCGGAAATACACCGGAAGCCAGGCTCTCCCATACCTCAAACGCTGCATCCAACTCTTTGAACAAACGAACCGGGTGAAATATTTCAGCGATTTCCGTGAGTTTGTATTAGAATCGTCGGTAGAAGACTTCTGCGATGTGTCGGATACAGACATCGTGGTAAGCACCATACATAAGGCAAAGGGCAGGGAGTTCGACCATGTGGTGATGCTCATCACCGCCCCATTGCACCCTACGGACGACATTCTAAGAAGATATTATGTCGGCATGACCCGCGCAAAAAGCAGTCTCACGATTCATACCAACAGTTCTCTCTTTGACGGCATCCATGCAGACGAGCAGCTCTTTGATCCACAACTCTATACGATGCCCGAAGAGATTGTGCTTCAATTGTCGCACAAGGATGTGAACCTCGGATTTTCCAAACCCTACAAACATGATATCCTGTCGCTCCATAGTGGCGACCCGTTGACTTATCACGACCGTCGGCTGTCCCTTCCTGCCACGGGAAAGGACATCGCCATGCTCTCCATGAAGATGCAGGAAAAGTTGGGCAAGTGGGAGCTTAAAGGCTATCGTGTCACTGCCGCCCAAGTACGCTTCATCGTGTCCTGGAAACCGAAGGACGCTCCAAAGGAAGAGAAAGAGTCTGCCATCGTGCTAGCCGACTTGACGATGAAGATTCAGCAACGATAGAACATTTCATAGGGAAAGTGATTGTTGTGGTAGCAAATTCGTAAGAATAACGTAAAACACCCAAATAATGAATATAAATATGGAACAAGAAATGACTTTATCCCCTGAGCTGGAGGCACGTGTGCGGCAATCCGTACAACTCTTTATGCAGGGCTATGGATGTTGCCAGTCGGTGGTGGCGGCTTTTGCCGACTTGTATGGATTGAGCGATGAGACGGCGAAGCGCATAGGTGCCGGTTTCGGCGGCGGAGTAGGCAGAATGCGCATGATGTGTGGTGCCGTCTCGGGTATCGTCGTGCTCGTAGGCTTGGACTGTGGCCAGATTGACGGCGACGACCGAGAGGGCAAGTCAGCTTGCTATAAGGTGGTGCAGGAATTGCTCGCCAGGTCAAAGGAACAGAATGGCAGCATTATCTGTGCCGAAATCCTGGGATTGAAGGGACATGAGAAAGCGCAGGGTAGCTATATTGCCTCTGCTCGCACGGCAGAATACTATAAGTCGCGCCCTTGCGCTGCCAAGGTAGAGAGCGCTGCCAGAATCTTCGCAGAATATTTACAGGGGAAAAAGGAGTAGAGCAATGGTCTCTTCGTGTCGCCTTTTGGCAGGTAAGAACTTGTTTTGTCGGAATTGAGGCACTACCTCTTGTCCCTGTCGAAGACTTTGTCTTGCGGGGTGTCCTGGGTCGGGGTTCCCGCTTTCTTGCCGATGAGGCATTCGCCCATGCTCACACCCTGTACGTTCTCGAAGCTGATGCCGGTTTTGGCATTGCCTACGGTTACGTGGTCGAAGGCTACATTGGTGACGGGCTTTGCCTCCGTGCCTTGCAGGACAAGGGCTGCGGCGCTCACGTTGTTGCACT
>CAVCCB010000137.1:0-5854 GCA_963600595.1 Subdoligranulum sp. APC924/74
TCCTGCGTGACAGGCAGGCATTCTAACCAACTGAACTAACGCACCAAAATACAAAGAATTACTCTTTGACATGAGGCTCATTTCTCATTTGCGGTTGCAAAGGTACTACAAATAATTGATTCTACCAAATTTTTCTACAACTTTTTTATAAAAAATATTGAAAAAGATAAGCATCCTCATAAACGCTCCCTCTTCTAAGCCACCCTTTCAGTTCTGTATCTAACTGAAATCCAAAAGTTTTCAGCAATCCCGTACAGATTTCATTATTTTTGTCCACGATAGCATAAATCTGATGTAATCCAACTACACTGCGAGCATAATCGCAAATCTTACCCAATGCAGCGAAAGCGTAGCCCTGACCGCGAAAGCGGTCTGCAACCACGATTCCAAGCTCAGCGCGGGAATGACGAGGATCAAAATCCACGAGGTCAACGAAGCCCACAGGCTCTGCTGCGTCATTCTCCATCACCATCCGCACCTGACGGTCTGCATAGATGTCTGCGCGAGAACTGGTAATGTAGTCAAGCAGCAGCGAGCGGGAGTAAGGCACGTTGGTGTTGCCCACATTCCATAGTGACTCATCATTCTCCAGCTCGTAGAGAAAATCGAGGTCTTCCGGCTCCATTGCGCGCAAGCGTACCTTATTATATAGTGTATCTCTGAGTTCCATCCGTCCTCCCCCAGTCATTTGTTCCCCAGTGGTTGCCCCACATCCTTAGTCTCGTCAACACATCGCCCGATAGAGGGATAGATAAAAAACAGACACAGGAACAGGATGATACCCATATAACAGAAAGCTGGCGACATGGTCTGGTAATAAAGGAATATATTTGCGACCATAGGCAAACAAAGCATATTGAGTCGCGCCGTTCCCCATGGCAAGAGGGCATCGCCCTTGCCTTCCACCAATCTGCAATGCACAGTCTTAAAGCTGAACAGTTTCAGAGCTAAGGGAATAAGTACAATTGTAAGCAGTTCCATCGTTACCTGCAGCACAAACATGAGTGATGTTCCCACCTCCATGCCAAGCGGCTCCAACACTCCCGTCTCGTAGAGGACGACTGTCAAGAGTGCCAGCAATACCATGAACAGAAAATTGGCCATCAGCAGCCGTTGCGTAGATTTCAGACTCATCGTTTCATTACAAATATTGAGTACATAATTTATGGTTCAAAAGGTGTACGGTTGAGGATGGATCGTCCCAAAGTCACCTCATCGGTATATTCCAACTCATCACCCACAGAGATTCCGCGGGCAATGATGGACACCTTGACGGGATAACCCGCCAACTTGCGAGCTATGTAGAAATTGGTGGTGTCGCCCTCCATCGTACTGCCCAACGCAAGAATCACCTCAGAGATGCCGCCTCCAGCCACACGGGTTATCAGCGACTCTATCTCTATGTCGGAAGGGCCAATGCCTTCCATGGGCGAAATCACGCCGCCCAAGACATGATACAGACCCCGAAATTGCTGAGTGTTCTCCACCGCCATCACGTCCTGCACGTTCTCCACCACGCACACAGTAGAGGCATCGCGGCGGATGTCAGCGCAAATGGGACACACCTCAGTATCGCTCACGTTGTGACACACCCGGCAGTACACCACATCATGCTTCATCCTCGCTACGGCTTCGGTGAACTGATCCACCTCCTCATCGCTTCTGCGCAGCATATTGAGGACAAGGCGCAAGGCAGTCTTGCGCCCTATCCCCGGCAGCTTAGAGAACTCCCCCACCGCCTTTTCCAGCAGTGCAGAGGGATATTGCTGCATCATCAGAGGTACACTCCTATCCCCACACGTAGACCTACAGTGGAATAATCGGAATGATTCTTGAAGCTCTGGTCGTAGTAGAGCGAAGGTTCGATGGTAACCGTGCGGCTCACAAAGAACGCGTAGCCCACCTCCACGCCGGGCATTACGTCATTATAGTCGCCCGTATGCAGCAGCTTGACTCCAGCACCCAGGAAAAGTCCGTTCTGGATGATGTAGTAACGCCCCATGGCACCTACCGAGAAATAGTCTTTCACACCCTCCTTGCCCGAGTGGTCGTAAGAGAACTGTCCCAGCGCCATCAAGTTGTCGGCGAGGAAATAGCCCGCCTTTCCCTGCACACCGAGGTTGAACTCCTCAGCACCGTTATAACTCATGTTGAGCCCTGAGAGCGAGGCACCGCAATACACCTTACCTTTCTCAAACTGGGCATGAGCAGCCACTGTCGTGAGCATCGCCACAGCCATAACTAAAAATTTCTTCATACGCATTATTAATAAAAAAATGTGTTACATAACTTCATCCTGCCATCATTCCGCAGCAGGCAATCCCTGACTCTGGTACTTACGGTACCAAGAGACGAACCACACCAGTGCCAGCACCAATACGACGACGCTCCCTACGTAAGCCACGGGACCTACCACGCCTAACGCCGACGGCGAGATGATGAGGAAGGAGGAGCAAATCACTGTCATGAAGAGGGCAGGCACCAAGGTAATGACGAAAGGCTTCTTACGCTGCACGAGATAAACGGTCAGCATCCAGAGCGTAAAGACCGACAGTGCCTGATTAGCCCATCCGAAGTACTGCCAGATGACATTGAATCCGTTGGGGTTGTCCATCTGCCAGTACAGGATGCCCATGGTGACGAGGAACAATGGGATACAGACGTACAAGCGACGGCGTAACGTAAGCTGTTCAAGTCCAATGGACTCGGCGATAATCAGTCGGGCACTGCGCAGAGCAGTGTCACCACTGGTTAGAGGAGCTGCCACCACACCCAGCAATGCCAGGATGCCGCCCACCACGCCAAGCCAACTCGAGCATACCAGCTTGACCACCGTCGGCGCGTCGAAATACTGCACAAGTGTCTTACCGCCCTCGAACTGAGAGATAAAAGCTTGCACTCCAGCGTCACCCACACACTCGCGCCAGCCGCTATAATAGAAGAAGTACATCGACACTGTTGCCCATATCAGCGCCACAATGCCCTCAGTGATCATAGCTCCGTAGAAGATGGGGCGCCCCATCTTCTCATGCTTCATACAGCGAGCCATGAGAGGGCTCTGCGTGGCATGGAAGCCACTGATGGCTCCACAGGCTATCGTAATAAACAGACAAGGGAACACAGGGCTCTTCTGTGCGAAAGTCTCGGTACCCAGCCAGGCTGGGTTCTCGTTGAGGTTGCAGGCAGAGAGGTCACTCCACAGCTCGGGCAACGTAGGGCACTTCAAGAACAGCCCCACCAAAAGCGCCGCCGCCATGAACAACAACGAGAGTGCAAAGAGCGGGTACACCTTGCCGATGACCTTGTCGATAGGCAGGAGCGTAGCGAGGAAATAGTAGATGAAGATGACCACTATCCAGAACATCTTACCACCCACGAACGAGTCGGAATGACAGATGCCGTCGAGGATGATGGCAGGACTATACACAAACACCGCTCCCACCATCATCAGCAGCAGGACGGAGAACACGAGCATCACCTTCTTGGTGCGCCCGCCCAAATACAGGCCCACCAGCTCGGGCAGTCCAGCACCGTCATGGCGCGTGCTAAGCATACCGCTGAGGTAGTCGTGCATAGCACCGGCGAAGATGCAACCGAAGATAATCCACAAGTAAGCCACCGGACCATACCATGCGCCCATGATGGCACCAAATATGGGTCCCGTGCCGGCGATGTTGAGGAACTGGATCATGAAGATCTTCCAACCGGGCAGCACCATATAATCCACGCCGTCTTCCTTGGCTACGGCAGGCGTAGGGCGACCATCGGGATCGAACACACGCTCCACGAACTTACCATAAATCAGGTAGCCCAGCACAAGAGCCACCAAACTAATCACGAAAGTAATCATACTATTTTTAATTATAAATTATTACCAACGATGAGGTTTTATAGCGAAATACCTTGCAAAAATACGACTTTTATTTGATATACGGAAAAAAATAAGTATCTTTGTTGCCAAATTGCAAGATTATGCAGAGAATTAAGATATTTTTCCTGTTTTTGTGCTGCATTTTAGGCGCAAAGGCTCAGAGCGTCGTGGTCAGCAACCACGCCCCCAAGCATGAAGTAAGAGCCGTGTGGCTCACCACAATTGGCGGCATAGACTGGCCACACAGTTACTCACAGTCTGCTCATTCCGCCGAGAAGCAGAAACAGGAGTTGCGCTCCATCCTCGACCATCTGCAACAGGCGAAGTTCAACACCGTACTGCTGCAGACTCGCATCCGCGGCACTTTGATCTATCCCTCGGAGTACGAGCCTTGGGACGGATGCCTCTCGGGATTCCCCGGCAAGACACCAGGTTACGATGCCCTGCAATTCGCCATTGAGGAATGCCACAGGCGCGGCATGGAACTGCACGCATGGATAGTCACCATTCCCGTGGGCAAGTGGAACGCCCTCGGATGCAAGTCACTGCGCCAAAAGATGCCGGGACTTGTCAAAAAGATTGACGCAGACGGCTACATGAATCCTGAAGACAGCCGCACAGGCAACTACCTGGCGAGCATCTGCCGCGAGATTACTCGCCGATACGACATCGATGGTATCCATCTCGACTATATCCGCTACCCGGAGAACTGGAAGTTGGGGGTGAGACGCGATAGGGGCAGAAATTATATCACTTCCATCGTGCAGAAAATACACGATGCAGTGAAGGCGGAGAAGCCGTGGGTGAAAATGAGCTGCTCACCCATCGGCAAGCGTGATGACCTGAGCAGATACTGGAGCCACGGATGGAACGCCTACACCAAGGTTTGCCAGGACGCTCAGGGATGGCTGAGGGACGGACTCATGGACGAGCTCTTCCCCATGATGTATTTCAGAAACGAACAGTTCTTTCCCTTCGCCATCGACTGGAAGGAACAAGACCAAGGCAAAATCGTTGTGCCTGGACTGGGCATCTACTTCCTCGACCCCAAGGAGGGGAAATGGACCATCGATGACATCACACGAGAAATGTACCATCTACGCAACATCGGTCTGGGTTATGCCTTCTTCCGCAACAAGTACTTCCTCGACAACCAGCAGGGCATCTACAATTTCACCGCCGATTTCAACCCTTCTCCAGCCCTCGTTCCCCCAATGACATGGGCAAGCAGCAAACGTCCCAAGGCTCCATCGCAGTTCACAACCCAGAAGACAGCCGGAAACCTTCAGTTCACATGGAGTAATCCGTCACAATACGAAGACGGCAGCAAAATCTCCACGCCCTATATATATAATAATGTGTATGCGAGCAGAACCTGCCCCGTTGACGTGACAGATGCACACAACCTGATACTGGCAAGGAGCACAAGGAAAAGCATCACCCTGAAGGACACCGGCAATGCGCCCCTCTACCTCGCCGTCACCGCCATGGATGGATTCGGCAACGAGAGTCTGCCCACACAAAACACCTCAATACCCATTCCCATCAACTCAATTTCCGAAAAGATGGAGAATACAGGAGCGGCAAGAATGCTCTATTGCACCGAAAAAGATGTCACCCTGTCGCATAAGGGTAAAAATGCCAGCATCAAGCGCATCATCATAGAATCCTTGCGAGGAAGCGTCGTAAGCGTCAAGAAGCAAAACGGCAACAAGGTAGACATCAGAGACTTACCAGATGGCACCTACTACATAAAGAGTCTCAACAAGAAGGGAATTACCCATACATTAGGCACCTTCTTCAAGAGAAAAAACAAAAAAAGTTGAAAAAAAGTTGTCGAAAAATTTGGCGGAATAAAAAAAAAGCAGTACCTTTGCACTCGCAATTCAGAAATGAGGCTTTCAAGAATGCACCCTTAGCTCAGTTGGTAGAGCAACTGACTCTTAATCAGTGGGTCTAGGGTTCGAATCCCTAAGGGTGTAC
>CAVCCB010000138.1:0-5840 GCA_963600595.1 Subdoligranulum sp. APC924/74
GGTAATTGTAAGGTTTCTGCAAGCCACGGAGCAGCTCCTGCAGACGGAGGCGCAACGACGTTCCCTTTGGCAGCCAGATGGGCAAGCCCTTGCCCACGCGGTCAGAGAACATGAAGAGTTCCATCTCCTTGCCAATCTTGCGGTGATCACGCTTCTTAGCCTCTTCGAGCATCACGAGATACTCGTCGAGCATCTTCTTCTTGGGGAAAGAGATACCGTAGATACGGGTCATCTGCTCGCGCTTGGCATCGCCGCGCCAGAAGGCACCAGCCACGCTTGTAATCTTCACAGCCTTGATCAGCCCCGTATTCAACAGGTGAGGACCACGGCAAAGGTCGGTGAAGTTGCCCTGAGTATATGTGGTGATGGTGCCGTCTTCCAGGTCTTGCTCGATGTGCTCGCACTTGTACTGCTGTCCGTCGGCCTTGAACTCAGCGAGGGCATCAGCCTTTGCCACTTCCTTGCGCACCACGGGTTCGTTCTTCTTGGCGAGTTCCATCATCTTAGCCTCGATCTTCGGGAAATCGTTCTCAGAGATGACCTGACCCTCAGCGGGCATCACGTCATAGAAGAAGCCGCTCTCCACAGCGGGACCGAATCCGAACTGGATGCCGGGGTACAACTCCTGGAGGGCCTCTGCGAGCAGGTGGGCAGAGGTGTGCCAGAATGTATGTTTGCCTTGCTCGTCATCAAACTTGTAAAGCTCCACGTTAGCGTCCTCGTTGATGGGACGGTTCAGCTCCACTGTCTCGCCATTGACACCGCAAGATACAACGTTGCGGGCGAGAGCCGGCGAGATGCTCTCGGCGATTTGTAAGCCAGTTACGCCCTGCTCATACTCACGAACAGATCCGTCTGGGAATGTGATTTTTACCATAACAACTTAGTATTTTTATTTAAATCGCTTGCAAAAGTAATGCTTTTTTGCATACGACGCATATATTTTCACGACTTTTTTTGCTGAGAATAGAATTTTATTGTATTTTTGCAAACAATTTTTAAGATATAAGTAAAACGAACAAGAGCAGACGAGTATGGAAAAGACAAGAATTCTCCTTATTTATACAGGCGGCACCATTGGTATGGGAAAGGATCCTGAGAACGGAGTGTTGGAACCGCTTGACTTCACCCACTTGGTATCGTCCATGCCCGAATTTCAGCTTATCCGCGCCGAAATCGACGTGCGCAAGTTTGACCCGCCCATCGACTCCAGCGACATCGACCCCATGAGATGGGCGGAAATCGTAGGAATCATCAGCAACAACTATGAGGACTATGACGGTTTCGTCATCCTCCACGGCACTGACACGATGGCTTATACAGCCTCCGCCCTGTCGTTCATGTTGGAGAACCTCACGAAGCCCGTCATCCTCACGGGAAGCCAGCTGCCCATCGGCGAGCTGCGCACCGACGGCAAGGAGAACATGATGACCGCCATCGAGCTTGCCTCAATGAAGAGCGCAGACGGGAGACCCTTGGTGCCCGAAGTGTGCATCTTCTTCAATGGCAGGCTGCTACGCGGCAACCGTTCCTACAAGATGAACGCCGACGGCTTCCACGCCTTCGACTCGTTCAACTATCCTCATCTCTGCGATGTGGGTGTGACCTTCACGTTCCACGACCACCACATCCTGACGCCCGACTATTCCAAGCCCATGGTTCCCCACTTGAAGCTGGACCCCAACGTCATCGTGTTCAGCCTCTTCCCAGGCATCCAGGACACCATCGTTCGGCACGTGTTGGGTTCTCCCTCGCTCAGGGGCATCGTCATGCGGTCTTACGGTTCGGGCAATGCCCCCCATGCTCCCTGGATTATGCGCTTGCTCGACGAGGCAGCCCACCGAGGCGTGAACATCGTCAACATCAGCCAGTGTCTCACGGGCAGTGTGGAGATGGAGAGATACGGAGCGGGATTCCAGTTGAAGCTCGCCCATGTAATCAGCGGCCACGACAGCACAGTGGAGGCTGCCGTCACCAAGCTGATGTATCTGCAAGGAAGGTATTCCGACAACGAGACGGTCAGGAAATACATGGAGCAATCACTTGCCGGAGAGATTTCCGTATAAACCACACAAGATAAAAGACCATAATATGAAGGTGAAACATCTGTTGTTCCTCATCACGCTCGTCATTGCGATGACCCTCGGAGGGGTCTGCAAAGCGTCAGCCGCCCATACGCCAAGGCCTGTGGGTCAAACAGCCGAGCCTTCTGGCGAGAGGAAGGACAGACTCACCGCTGTGGTACACCAACAGGATGACCACCAGGAGGCCAGGCTCACAGATGCCTCCAACCTCTACCGGATATGCAACAGTCGCCCGGGGCGGCTCATCCCGTCCTGGAACGTATTTTCCCAAGAAAGAGCCGACAAGCCATCATTTTACTATAACAAGTTTTACGAATCCTTCTTATTGAATTTCCGTGGCAGGAAGCGACAGGAGTCCGCTCCCTTCCACTTTGATGTCGCCAGCAGATATTACGTCATTTGCCTGCGGCATCTGGTGTGCTGACAATGGGATAACCATGCCCTTTCCCTAATAGATGAAAACACGCTCAAAAAAAACAGTACACCATTATATAATAGATACAGTAATTTAATAAAAGGATCAAATTATGTCAAATATCAAACACTTAGATATGTGTGCCGACGTGTTGGCACTACCCGAGATAGAAGTAAAGAAAAGTCTGTTCGGTCTCAAGACCACCATCACTTACACCCCCACAGGCAGTCCTGTGAAAGTGAAACAAGGTGAGTATTCACCCGAGATGGGACACCGATGGGAGCTGATTCTCAATGCAGAAGACGATGTGGCAATGGAGCTTCTCAGGAAATACGAGATTACCACCGTCAACATGGGCAAGTACAGGTTGGACGCCTGCGTATCGGAAGACAAGCAGTTCGTCGCCCTACAGTTGCTCCACTTCGCAGACTTTGACTACCAGCCCGCCACTGACGTAAGGGTGTTCAAGGGAGAACTCGCAGAAGCCATCTGTTCTGTTTTATAAGACTTTCATGCGTCTTTAGGCATAAACTTTGTTAAATTCGAAGATTTATCTATCAAAATACTTGACTTGTATCAATTTTTTAAGTATCTTTGTACCGAGAAAGGACAAATATAGTCGAACCAACAAAAACCTGAAGACATGAACAGTAATGAAATGAAAATGTATGGTGAGTTTGTAAGCTTAACATCTCCCATCGAAGTGGAAAGTTCCTCCAATGTGCTGGGAGGAGAGATTTGGTATAACTGATTACACACATCATCATTTCGGTTATCAAGATTTTACACTGTTAGCAAGATTTTCTAATAAGTAACAGATGAAGAAAAAGAGGGTGGGCTGAACAAACAGCTCACCCTCCTCTTTTTTATGCGGGCCATTATCCCTGATGCTGGTCGCGCAACAGGTCGTTGACGGTCTTGACGGGGTTGAACGTGCCCAGCGGCACCTCCACGAACACCGTGTTCCAGTCGCTCATGGCACCGTTCCACAGTCCGGGAAGCTCCAGCGCCTTCAGTTCCTTGCCGTTCTTGCTCTTGCTGCTAATGAATCCCGTGCTGGGATCCACATACTTGGGCAGGTCGAAAGCATTGCCCTTATAGTCCTTGGTGGCGCACACCAGGTCCACGGGGTTGAAATGAGTGCCCTGGGTGAACATCTTCATATACTCCTCGTTGTCTTTGTCTATCTGCGAGCTCTCCAAGATTTGCAGGCTCACGGTTCCATCACTGTTGTGCACGAGGAACGGACCTCCGCCAGGCTCACCCACATTCTTCACCACGCCACAGACACGCATCGGGCGGTTGAGCTTCTTTCTCAGATAGATCACGAGGTCAGCATCCTCCAGCTCCTTGATGTCAGGACGGCGGCAGCACAGGTCGCGCTGCACGAAGCGGATGATTTCCTCCAACTTCTCATGGTTGTAGGCTCCGGAGTCGAGAACATTCAGATACTCAAATGCCTTCTTCTGCAAACTGACGAGAATGCCCGCGATGACCTGCTTGTAAGTAACGGTCTCGCCTTTCAGACGGTCGGGCACCACATTGTCGATGTTCTTGATGAACACCACGTCGGCGTCAATCTCGTTGAGATTCTCGATCAGCGCACCGTGTCCGCCCGGGCGGAAGAGCAGGCTGCCGTCCTCGTTGCGGAAGGGAGTGTTGTCGGGGTTGGCGGCGATGGTGTCAGTGCTGGGCTTCTGCTCGGAGAAAGAGATGTTGTACTTCACACCGTAGCGTCCGGCATACTTCGCTTCCTTCTCCTCCACCATTTTCTTGAACAGTTCCAGGTGGTCGTGGGAGACGGTGAAGTGGACGTTAGCCTCGCCGTTGCTGCTGGCGTAGAGGGCAGCCTCCACGAGATGCTCCTCCATCGGCGTGCGCACCTCCTCGGGATCCTTGTACTCATGGAACTGGAGCAGTCCCTTGGGCAGCTGGCCGTAGTTGAGTCCCTTCTCCTGGAGGAGATTGGCAACGACAGCCTTGTACTTGCCACCGGCAATCAGTTCCTTGACGCTCTTGCCCTCGTTCTCCTTGCACTTGTTGCAGAGAGCCTTGCGGAAGGCGAACTTCTTGATGTCCTCGAAGAATTGTTTTTCGAAATCGGTCGTAGGTTCGTCATACGGAGCGTCCAGGAAGGCGAAAAGGTTCTTGAACATTCGGCTCGCCGCACCCGATGCGGGCACGAACTTCACCACACGGTGTCCCTCCTTCTTATAGGCATCCCAGGCTGCCTCATAGTTCTTCACTTCGTCTGCCGTGGGGGCAACGATGCCCTTTCCGATGGCAGCCGCACCCTCTAACTTCAAGAAAGGAAAGCCCTCCTTGATCTGCTCCAACTGGCGCTCAATCTGCTGCTCGCTGATGCCGCGAGCCTTGATTTGGTTTAGGTCTTGTTGATTCATAATACCATATTTATGTGATTTATGCTATTAATATGGCACAAATATAGTTATTTTTTCTGATAATGTGAAATTTTTACGCGTTTTTTTGTACCTTTGCATGAAAATTTTAATAAGGAGGCAAGAATATGAACGAAAATTTCACTTTTACACCGGAAGAACGCAAGCAGACACTGCTCATTCTTGACAGGCTGAGGAACGCCGTGGGCGACACCTTCAAGCCCGGTGACGAGACCCACATAAGGGAGGACATCCACCACGCTTTCGAGAACCACCAGATACGCCGGGACGTATTCGGGCTGAACCCCATCCTGCACGCTTTACAGACTGCAGAGATTGCCGTCAGCGAGATAGGTCTGAAGCGCGAGGGCGTAATCGCCATCCTCATGCAGACCAGCGTGCTCGACGGCTACCAGACGCTCGAAGACATCAGGCAGAAGTATGGCGAGAGCGTGGAGCACATCATCGGCGGACTGCTGCGCATCCGCGACCTCTACAAGCGCAACCCCGTAATCGAGAGCGAGAACTTCCGCAACCTGCTCATATCCTTCTCCGAGGACATGCGCGTGATCCTCATCATGATTGCCGACCGCGTGAACGTGATGCGACAGATACGCGACACCGACCAGCTGGAGGCAAAGCACAAGGTGAGCGAGGAGGCGAACTACCTCTACGCACCCCTCGCCCACAAGCTGGGACTCTACAAGTTGAAGAGCGAGCTGGAGGACCTGAGCCTGAAATACCTGGAGCACGACGCCTACTATATGATCAAGGAGAAGCTGAACGCTACCAAGGCATCCCGCGACGCCTACATCGCACGCTTCATCGGCCCCATCCAACAGAAACTCGACGAGGCAGGACTGAAATACCACATGAAGGGACGCACCAAGAGCATCCACTCCATCTGGCAGAAGATGAAGAAGCAGAACTGCGGCTTCGAGG
>CAVCCB010000139.1:0-5798 GCA_963600595.1 Subdoligranulum sp. APC924/74
CAGCTAGTGCTTGCGGGGAATCAAAACTTAAAAATAGGAGAATAAAAAATAATATATGAGCATCAGATTAAATAAAGCACTACGTGAATTGAACATAGGACTTCAGACGGCAGTTGAATTCCTAGAAAAACGAAAAAGCCTGGGAGGGGTTAAGCCTGAGCCGAGCTTCAAACTCAGCGACGAACAATATAAGGCCTTGACTGATGCATTCAGCCAAGACAAGGAAGTTCGTAATCAAGCGGAAAGACTCTTTACCAAAAAAAGCAAAGAAAAAAAGCGTACGCCTGAGCAACAGGATAATCGCGCCGAAAGCTTGTTGGAGTCGAGCGGACAGCAGCAGTACAAGCCGCTGGGAAAAATCGATTTGGACAAACTCGGTAAAGCTCCTGCTGCACAGTCTGTTGCCAATAAGCCAGCGACTGCTGCCGTCAGTCCTGAGCCCGCCAAGGATACTCCTAAGGTTGAACCAAAGAAGGAACCGGAGCAACGACAGATTTCTCAGCAAAAACAGGAAATGAAACAAGAAAGTCACCACAAGCCACAGCAGCCACAGCCGCAGCAGTCGCAGCAGCCGCAGCCCCAGCAGCAACAGCCCCAGCAGCCGCAAAAGCAGATGTCTGCTGAGCAGCCACAGCCGAAGCAAGATACGGCCGCAAGTTCGCAGTCTTCTAATGTTTTCACTCTCAAGAGTGAGAAGAAGTTTACATCCAACGAGCCTAAGGTGTTGGGTAAGATAGACCTTTCTGCGCTCAACCAGAGCACTCGACCCAAGAAAAAATCGAAGGAAGAGCGCCGCAAGGAGCGTGAGGAGAAGTTGGCCCAGCAGCACAGTGAGCGCAAAAAGCGTGTTCGCATCAACAAAGAGCGTGTTGACATCAATGCAGAAGCTAAAAGCAACAATGGCGGAGGCAATGGTCAAAACAATGGCAATGGTGGCAGCAAGAAAAACAAGAACAGAAACAAGAACAATAACAACAATAATAATAACAATAATAATAAGAACGGCCGTAACAACCGCGGCAACCAGCGTCAGATCGAGGTCGACGATGAGGCTGTAGCACGCCAGGTAAAGGAGACTCTCGCTCGCTTGACCAGCAAGAGCCAGAACAAGAAGGGTGCCAAGTACCGCAAGGAGAAGCGCGAGGCTGTGCAGGAGAAACTGCAAGACCAGGCTCGCCAGGAGCAGAAGGAAAGCAAGATTCTGAAGCTTACCGAGTTTGTTACCGTGAGCGAGTTGGCTACGATGATGGACATCTCCGTTACCCAGGTCATCTCTACCCTGATGGGCGTGGGCATCATGGTGTCTATCAACCAGCGCCTCGACGCCGAGACCATCAACATGGTGGCCGAGGAGTTCGGTTTCAAGACCGAGTATGTGAGTGCCGAGGTTCAGGAGGCCGTGAGCGAGGAAGAGGACGATGAGAACGACTTGGTTCCACGCGCCCCGATTGTTACCGTGATGGGTCATGTGGACCATGGTAAGACTTCTTTGCTCGACTACATCCGCAACACCAATGTGATTGCCGGCGAGGCAGGCGGTATTACCCAGCACATCGGTGCCTACAGTGTTACGCTGAACAGTGGTCGCAAGGTTACCTTCCTCGACACTCCTGGTCATGAGGCGTTTACCGCCATGCGTGCCCGTGGTGCCCAGGCCACCGATATTGCCATCATCATCATCGCAGCCGACGACTCCGTGATGCCTACCACCAAGGAGGCCATCGCCCATGCTCAGGCAGCCGGTGTACCTATGGTGTTTGCCATCAACAAGATAGATAAGCCAGGAGCCAACCCCGACAAGATTCGCGAGGACTTGGCCAACATGAACTTGCTCGTAGAGGAGTGGGGCGGTAAGTACCAGTGCCAGGAAATCAGTGCCAAGAAGGGTGTGGGAGTACACGACCTTCTCGACAAAGTGCTCTTGGAGGCTGATATGCTCGACTTGAAGGCCAACCCCAACCGCAGGGCAACAGGTACTATTATCGAGTCTTCGCTCGACAAGGGCCGTGGCTATGTTTCTACCGTATTGGTTGCCAATGGCACCTTGAAGGTGGGCGACATTGTACTCGCCGGTACTTCATGGGGACGTGTAAAGGCGATGTTCAACGAGCGTAACGCCAACATCAAGTCGGCTGCTCCTGCCGAGCCAGCCATTATCCTGGGTCTAAACGGCGCTCCTACCGCAGGCGACCAGTTCCACGTGATAGAGACCGAGCAGGAGGCCCGTGAGATTGCCAACAAGCGTGAGCAGTTGCAGCGCGAGCAGGGCTTGCGCACTCAGAAGCGCTTGACCTTGGGCGACATCTCTCACCGTATCGCTCGTGGCGAGTTCCACGAGATGAACGTCATCGTGAAGGGCGACACCGACGGTTCTGTAGAGGCATTGAGCGACTCGTTCATCAAGCTCTCTACCGAGAAGGTGCAGGTGAACGTCATCAGCAAGGCGGTAGGTCAGATTTCCGAGAACGACGTGATGTTGGCTTCTGCATCAGATGCCATCATCGTTGGTTTCCAGGTTCGTCCTTCGGCCGATGCTCGCAAGGCTGCCGACCGTGAGGGTGTGGAAATCAATACCTACTCAATCATCTACGACGCCATCGACGACATCAAGAGTGCCATGGTGGGTATGCTCGACAAGGTGAAGAAGGAAATCATCACCGGTCAGGTTGAGGTGAAGCAGACCTTCAAGATTAGTAAGGTGGGAACCATCGCCGGTGGTCTCGTTACCGAGGGCAAGGTTCACTCTAAGGACAAGGCCCGCGTAATCCGCGACGGAATCGTGATCCGCACTGCCGACATCGGTGCCTTGAAGCGTTACAAGGACGATGTCAAGGAGGTTGTCACAGGTATGGAGTGTGGCTTGAGCCTCGTCAACTTCAATGATATTCTGGAGGGCGACGTCATCGAGACCTTCACAGAGATTGAGGTGGAGCAGAAACTGTAAAATTTAGGAGTTAAAGAAGTTAAGGAGTTAAAGGAGTCAAGACAAATGCCTTTGAATGGTAAAGGTAAAAAGGTAAAGAACATACGCTACACTAACTGTTGTCTTAACTCCTTGACACCTTCAACTCCCAGACTCCTCAAAATAGGGATGAGCCATCAGAGGCTTATCCCTATTTAGGGTTAAAATAACGAAAGGTTATTCTGAAGATAACAATGGCAGAAAAAGAGAAAGAACAGAATCAGGTTGTCAAGGACGTGATAGACCAGAAATATGAGTATGGCTTTACCACCGACGTGCATACTGAAATCATAGAAAAGGGTCTCAACGAGGATGTTGTGCGCCTTATCTCACAGAAGAAGGGAGAGCCGGAGTGGATGCTCGAATTTCGTCTGAAAGCCTACAACTACTGGAAGACGCTCCGTGAGCCTAAGTGGGGACACGTGCATGTGCCGCCCGTTGACTATCAGGAGATTTCATACTACGCCGACCCCTTGGCGAAGAAGCCGAAGAACAAGGAGATAGACCCTGAGTTGGAAAAGACATTCGACAAACTCGGCATTCCTCTGGAGGAGCGGCTGGCACTCAGCGGCACTGCCGTCGACGCCATCATGGACTCGGTGTCGGTGAAGACCACCTTCAAGGAGAAGCTCCGCGAGAAGGGTGTCATCTTCTGCAGCATCGGCGAGGCCATCAAGGAGCATCCCGATTTGGTAAAGGAATACCTGGGAAGCGTGGTGCCTTATCGCGACAATTTCTATGCAGCCTTGAACAGTGCCGTGTTCAGTGACGGATCGTTTGTCTACATTCCCAAGGGCGTGCGTTGCCCGATGGAGTTGAGCAGCTACTTCCGCATCAATGCCCGCAACACGGGACAGTTTGAGCGCACGCTCATCATCGCCGACGACGATGCTTACGTGTCTTATTTGGAGGGATGTACGGCCCCGATGCGCGACGAGAACCAGCTGCATGCGGCCATCGTCGAGATTATCGTCAAGGACAATGCCGAGGTGAAGTACTCTACCGTGCAAAACTGGTACCCGGGCGATGAGAACGGCAAGGGCGGTGTCTTGAACCTCGTAACCAAGCGAGGCGAACTGCGTGGAGTCAACTCCAAGTTGAGCTGGACCCAAGTGGAGACTGGCTCGGCCATTACCTGGAAGTATCCTTCCTGTATCCTGCGTGGCGATAACTCCGTGGCAGAGTTCTACAGTGTGGCCGTCACCAACAACTACCAGGAGGCCGACACGGGTACGAAGATGATCCACATGGGAAAGAACACCAAGAGTACAATCATCTCGAAGGGAATCTCTGCCGGTCACAGCCAGAACTCCTACCGCGGACTGGTGCGTGCCACGTCCAATGCCGACAACGCCCGCAACTACAGCTCTTGCGACTCGTTGCTACTGGGCAGCAACTGCGGGGCACACACGTTCCCCTATATGGATGTCCACAATGACACGGCTGTGTTCGAACATGAGGCCACCACCTCGAAAATCTCTGAAGACCAGCTCTTCTATTGCAATCAGCGAGGAATCCCCACAGAGGAGGCTGTAGGTCTGATCGTGAACGGATACGCCAAGGACGTGCTTAACAAGCTACCGATGGAGTTTGCCGTCGAGGCACAGAAACTCCTGAGTGTTTCGTTGGAGGGAACGGTAGGCTGATTCGTTTTTAAGTTTCATGTAAAGTGTGAGGAAAGAATGATGAGAAAAATGTTATTGTGGCTGTTATTGCTTGGCAGTTTGCAAGCAACGGCACAGGTAAGTTTGGGGCATCAGAAGAAATCTGTAACCGCCAAACAAGACTCGATGATTGCTTCATTTGCCGCCCAGAGGGAACGGGCGTTGGTTAAGTATGGATACATCGGTGAGCCGATGCAGAAGAATGACTCGGTATTAGGGCATTCCAAATCCATCATGCTGAGACAACAGCTCAACAGCCTTCCACAGGCAGGTCAGTCAGTTCCTCGCTCTTTTAATTACAAGGTACTTCCATCCACTCCCAAGGCGATGGAAGACCAATGGCTCAAGAGGCAGAACCAGCGCAATTCATATATGAATGGCTATGGAGATGTCTTAGTTGATGCTGGAATATCTGTATTAGACGCAATTTTTAAATAAGAACTTTATGTTAGAGGTAAAGAATCTGCATGCTACCATTGCAGGCAAAGAAATACTGAAAGGTATCAACCTGACCATCGGTGACGGTGAGATACATGCAATCATGGGACCGAACGGTTCCGGTAAGTCCACCCTGAGCGCAGTGCTCACGGGCAATCCGCTCTATACGGTGACCGAGGGCGAGGCCATCTTCAATGGCAAGAACCTTCTGGACATGAAGCCCGAGGACCGTGCCCGCGAGGGACTGTTCCTCTCCTTCCAGTATCCAGTGGAGATTCCGGGCGTGAGCATGACTAACTTCATGCGTGCTGCCATCAATGCCAAACGCGAGTATCAGGGGTTGGAGCCACTGAACACAAGTGACTTCATGAAACTGATGCGCGAAAAACGTGAGTTGGTGGAACTTGACAGTAAACTGGCCCGCCGCTCCGTGAACGAGGGCTTCTCTGGTGGTGAAAAGAAACGTAACGAGATTTTCCAAATGGCGATGCTGGAGCCTAAGCTCTCAATCCTCGACGAGACCGACTCCGGACTCGACGTAGATGCCATGCGCATTGTTGCCGACGGCGTGAACAAGATGCACACCGACCAGACCTCGGCCATTGTCATCACCCACTATGAGCGTTTGCTCGACATGATTAAGCCCAGTGTGGTGCATGTCCTCTACAAGGGCAGGATCGTGAAGACCGCCGGTCCCGAGCTTGCCAAGGAGATTGAGGTTCGTGGCTACGATT
>CAVCCB010000140.1:0-5756 GCA_963600595.1 Subdoligranulum sp. APC924/74
TGAAGAGGGCGCAGTTATAGCCCGTGATTTTCATCAACCCCATATTTATAAGGTAGGGGATGTACATATAGAAGGCCAAGAGCGGGTGGCGGTAAACATTGTATGCCGCACTCCAGTCGCTCAACACCCAATAGGTGAGGGGGTCGAAGCCCGATACGCAGAAGTGGCGGATGAAGTTCTGGTAGTAGTTGTCGGTGATTTGGGTGAAGGCTCCGGCATAGTGGGCTATCGCCACGCCGTTGAGCACGGCGAGGCAGAGGAAGATGCCCAGGGCGAGCCATCTTTCCTCCCGTTTGATCTTGAATATATGGAATATCTTGTTCATTAGTTCATGTTTATGATAATAAGCTTTTGTGGCGTATGCCTTTTTACCTTTTTACCTTTTCAGAAAGAATCTCACCAGCACGAAGTTGGTGGGTACGCAGATGCAGAGCGTGGGTATCATCGCCCACTGCTTCTCCAGCCCCATGCCCACGAAGAGGTTGAGGATGAGGGTCTGCAACGCATAGTTCACGATGTGGGAGAGAGTGAACCCCGCCCCTCGCTTGGCGTTCGCCTTCACCTTGAAGGTGTAGCGGGTGCTGGCGATGAAGTTGAAGATGAAGCTCACGATGTAGGCGATGGTGTTTGCCGTGGTAGCCAAGGTATGGTCGCCCATCTCGGGGATGAAATGCGCCAGTGATGGCATCATCGCCAGATAGACGCCGTATTGCAGTACCACGGCGATGCAGCCCACGATGCCGAACCTCACGAGTTCGCCCATCTTCTCCCGCTTGCCGGTGTCCATGTTGCTTATCTTTGCCTTGATGTTCATGCTCTTGGTAGTCATGCTGCAAAAGTACTGCAATTTCTCAGAATCTCCAAATTTATTTCGATAAATATCATGGAGCATGACGAGAAAGATGCTGTGCAGAAATGAAGGAGGTGATGCAAACGATTGCACAGAATTATGGGGGCATTTGTGGGGGATAGGATGGGAGATACGCGGGAATGTCGTAAATTTGTCGCGAATTAAAAACCAAAAGGCAACATGAAGAAGATTTATATCACCCTACTCGCCCTCCTCACCTTGGGCATGACGGGATGCTCTGACAGCAACACCGAGCCAACTACCCCTGAACCCACTCCCACACCGACTCCTACCCCAGAGCCGGAACCAGAACCGACACCCTCCTATACCTCGCAGGGATGGCCAGAGAACTATGCAGGTGTGATGCTGCAGGGATTCTCGTGGGATTCTTACGACCAGTCGCAATGGAAAGTGCTGGCAGCACAGGCAGCAGACCTGAAGGGATACATAGACTTGGTGTGGGTGCCGCAGAGCGGCAAGTGCCTGGAGACCTACCAGGTGATGGGATATACACCTTATTATTATTTCAACCAGAACTCAAGCTTCGGCAGTGAGACGGAGCTGAGGACGATGATTCAGACTTTCAAGACCAACGGCATCGGCACCATCGCCGACATTGTGATCAACCATCACAACACAGACGGCTGGTTCGGCTTCCCCAAGGAGGAATACAATGGGCAAACCTACCAGTTGCAAAGCACTGACATCTGTGCCGACGACGACGGCGGCAGCACTGCCACCGAAGCGAAAGCGGAGGGCGTGAGCCTGAGCGCCAACAAGGACGAGGGAGAGGACTGGGGCGGAATGCGCGACCTCGACCACAAGAGCGAGAACGTGCAGAAGGTAGTGAAGGCTTATCTCAGCTTCCTGAAGAACGACATCGGCTACACCGGCTTCCGCTACGACATGGTGAAGGGATATGCGGGCAGTCATGTGGCTGACTACAACGACGCCACGGGCATAGAGTATTCCGTGGGAGAATATTGGGACAGCAACGAGAAGATCTCCAGTTGGATCAATGACACCGGCAAGAAGAGTGCCGCCTTCGACTTCCAGTTCCGCTACAACGTGCGCGACGCCGTGAACGCCAATAACTGGACCAAGCTCAACAGCGTCAACAACCTGATGCACGACACTTCACTGCGCCGCTATGCCGTGACCTTCGTGGAGAATCACGACACACAGTATCGCTCAGCCTCCGATCCTCTTGATCCCATCAAGAAGGATACGCTCGCCGCCAATGCCTACCTGCTCGCCATGCCCGGCACTCCCTGCGTCTTCCAGCCCCATTGGGTTGCCTATGAGCCGGAACTGAAGGCGATGATTGTTGCACGCAAGACCGCAGGCATCAACAATATGAGCAACTACGCCAACAGGAAGTCGCAGAAACAGCTCTACGCCAACGAGGTGACGGGCTCCCGATCGGAACTCATCGTAGCCGTGGGCAACGACGTGCCCTCCTATGCGGGAGAGGACGGTTTCACGAAGATTCTCTCCGGCTATCATTACGCCTATTTCCTGGAGAATACCGCAGAGACTCCCTATGTCAGCATCCCGTCGGGTACCTACGAGAACGCCATCGATCCCGTGCTGACCGCCGTGAGTGCCGATACTAATGCCAAGGTGGTCTATACCACCGACGGCACCACCCCCACGGCACAGAGCAATACTGTGGAGAGTGGAAAGCCAGTCACCATCAACGCTTCCTGTACCCTGAAAGTGGGGCTGCTCGTGGACGGTGAGGTGAAGAACGTGGTGAGCAACAACTACGTCATAGAGAAGTTCAATGCCTATAAAATCAAGGTATATGTCAACGCCGACAACGTGGGCTGGGACAAGGTGTACTTCTACACCTGGTGCGACAACAAGAAGAATGCCTCTTCCGACTGGCCCGGTGACCAAATGATCCAGACCACCGCCGTGGGCGGCAAGACCTGGTACTGGAAAGAGTACAGTATCGACACTGGCAAGGATGTGGTGAACTTCGTCTTCAATAATGGCAATGGCACCCAGACCGTAGACAAGACAGGCATCACCCAGACTACCTTCTTCGAGGTGTCGACAGAGAAGGACGGTGAGAAATATACCGTCAAGGACGTGACGGAAACCTACCAAAAATAAAAGATTCTTGCAAGAAAATTTGCATATTCACGCATAAAGTCGTACTTTTGCACGATATGAGCAATATTCTTGACCAAGACATCATGTACCTGCCCGGAGTAGGACCCAAGAAAAAAGAGATACTGAGCAAGGAGCTTGGCATCAACTCATACGGCGACCTGCTGGAATACTACCCTTACAAGTATGTGGACCGCACGAAGGTGTATCACATCAGCGAACTTACCAACGACATGCCCTTCGTGCAGATCAAGGGCAAGATTCTTAGTTTCGAGGAGTTCGACACGGGGAAGAAAAACAAGCGAGTGGTCGCCCACTTCTCCGATGGCTACGGTGTGGTGGACTTGGTGTGGTTCCGTGGGGCGCAGTATGTCTACAAGACCTACAAGGTGGGCACCGAGTACATCGTCTTCGGCAAACCGTCTGCCTATAATGGCAGATGGCAATTTGCCCATCCAGACATCGATGATGTCCACAACCTGCAGCTCTCTGAGATGGGTATGCAACCTTATTACAATACCACGGAGCGGATGAAGAAAATGGGGCTCACCTCCCGCAGCATAGAGAAGATCACCAAGGCATTGGCGGAGAAACTGCCGCCTCTGCCCGAGACGCTCCCCGACTTTATCGTGAATCGCCTTCATTTCATCTCCCGTGACGAGGCGTTCCGACTCATCCATTATCCCCGCAGTCACCAGGACATGCAGAAGGCGCAGGTGAGACTCAAGTTCGAGGAACTCTTCTATGTGCAGCTTAATATATTAAGGTATGCGAGCGACCAAAGGCGCAAATACCGTGGCTACGTCTTCAACCGTGTGGGAGACATCTTCAACAACTTTTATTCGCACAACCTTCCCTTTGACCTGACGGGGGCACAGAAGCGGGTGATGCACGAGATACGTGCCGATATGTGCAGCGGCAGGCAAATGAACCGCCTGCTGCAAGGAGACGTAGGCTCGGGCAAGACGCTCGTGGCACTCATGACCATGCTCATCGCCCTCGACAACGGCTTCCAGGCTTGCATGATGGCTCCCACAGAGATCCTTGCCGAGCAGCATCTGCAGACCATCCGCGACTTCCTGGGTGGCATGGATATCCGCGTGGAGCTGCTCACCGGTATCGTGAAAGGCAAGAGAAGGCAGGCGGTGCTCGACGGACTCGTCTGTGGCGATGTGAAGATCCTTGTGGGCACGCATGCTATCCTGGAAGACAATGTGCAGTTCTCCCGTCTCGGCATCGCAGTGATCGATGAGCAGCACCGCTTCGGTGTGGAGCAGCGTGCCCGGTTATGGGGCAAGAGCGAGAACCCGCCTCATGTGTTGGTGATGACCGCCACCCCCATTCCCCGCACCCTGGCGATGACCATCTACGGTGACCTCGACGTGAGCGTCATCGACGAGCTGCCGCCCGGAAGGAAACCCATCCAGACCCTGCATAAGTTCGATACCCAGCTCACCACCCTCTACCAGAGCATTCGCCGCCAGATACAGTTGGGCAGACAGGTGTACATCGTCTTCCCTCTCATCAAGGAGAGCGAGAAGAGCGACCTGAAGAATCTGGAGGAAGGATTCGAAACCCTCCGCGAAGCTTTCCCGGAATTCCGACTCAGCAAGATCCATGGCAAGATGAAGGCTGTGGAGAAGGAAGAGGAGATGCAGCGCTTCGTCAAGGGTGAAACTCAGATTCTTGTAGCCACAACGGTGATAGAGGTGGGCGTGAACGTGCCCAACGCCTCGGTGATGGTAATCCTCGACGCCCAGCGCTTCGGCCTTTCCCAGCTACACCAGTTGAGGGGCAGGGTGGGCCGAGGCTGCGACCAGAGCTATTGCATTCTTGTCACCAACTACAAACTGACAGAAGACACCCGCAAGCGCATAGACATCATGTGCGATACCAACGACGGCTTCCGCATCGCTGAGGCAGACCTGAAACTGCGCGGTCCCGGCGATCTCGAAGGCACCCAGCAGAGTGGTATGGCGTTCGACCTGAAAATCGCCAATATCGCCAAGGACGGACAATTGGTGCAGCTGGCACGCACAGAGGCACAGGCTGTGATTGATGCCGACCCACAGTGCAACTCCCAACAGTATGCCCTGCTCTGGAACAGGCTTCGGGAGATGAAGAAGACCCATATCAACTGGGCGGCAATCAGCTGACCAGACAGAGACACAGAAAACACAAAAAACAGGAAATTATGAAAATAGAGGCAACGGAATGCGACATCTTCGCCGAGGAGGAAGAAGAGGAACAGCCTCACCCCGGGAAGATGTCGAAGACAGAGATGCGGCGACGGCTCGCCGGGTTGAAGGAGATAGAGAGCGTGAAGGGAGCGAGGTATGTGAGACTGCGCCTGACCAGGCGGATGGTGATCGGCGTCAGGGAGAGCTCGGGCAAGGGATTCACAATCAATACCGACCAACTTTACGACGCTTACCTGCATTGCGAGAAACTTACCAGTCCCGAGGTGAAGAAATACATATTCATGGGACATTCGCCAGCTTTGGCCATCTTGCGTCATTTTCAAACGTTAAAAACGGAATAATTAATGTTAATTGGACACTTCTTTGAAATGTTTTTTGTATATTTGCAACGTCTACTTGACAAAATCGCTTTTTAATGTACTTTTTTGAGTGATTTTGCACAGAATTTCAATTATTGTTCTGTGGTGAAAAGACAATCTAAAAATAGAAAATATTAAAAGAATATGAGACTTAAAGACAACATAAAGAAATTATCAGTCATCATGCTGTTGGCAGTAACGGCATCTCCCGCTTGCGCCCAAGACCTG
>CAVCCB010000141.1:0-5751 GCA_963600595.1 Subdoligranulum sp. APC924/74
ATCGACGTATTCTTTAAGCCATTTGTATGAAACGTTCATTATAATGATTTTTATTGTATTCTCTAAAACTTTGCAAAATTACAAAAAAAAACACATTTAGACGAAAAATTATTCGTATATTTGCACAAATTAAAAGTTTAACCGTACTTTACAGATATTCAGACGATATGCGAAGCTGTTTTTCCACCCATTCCTACCCTCTTCTCTCCGTCATCATCATGCTGGCGGCGGGCATCGTCGTGGGACATTCTTTCCACTCCCCGCTCTCCTCCTCCATAGGTCTCGCCGCCACCCTCTGCCAGTGGGTTCTGTCCCTGCTTTGCCGTAGGGACCGTGTGCTGCACTTCCTCATCCCCGCCACGGTGTTCTGCCTGGGATTCACCCTCATGAGCCGTCAAATTGACGAGGCGGAAACACCGGCGAGGGTCTATGTCCACGGTGGTCTCTCCGCCCTCGACCGCACCCGTCTGAAGGCGATGGAATGGCGCGAGGCACTGGAAGTGTCCTACCGCAGGATGGACATCCGGCAAGACGGCTACGGGCTCCTCGTCGCCATGACCCTGGGCGACAAGCGCGCCCTCAGCAAGGAGACCAGGGAAGATTTCTCCGTGTCGGGAACGAGCCACATCACCGCCGTCAGCGGTCTGCACATCGGCATCATCTTCCAACTTCTGATCTTCCTCCTCTCCGGGAGGCGTTCTCTAAGGCACGGACTTCCCTGGCATCTCACCGTACTTGCCGTCACGTCGATATGGGCTTATGCCTTCCTGATCGGGCTGCCCGCCAGTGCCGTGCGTTCCTGCGGTATGTTCACCGCCTATGCCCTGGCGTTGGTGATGAGACGGAAGAGACGGTCATTGAACAGTCTGTTGCTTGCCGCCGTCATAATGCTCTGCCTCTCCCCTTCCTATCTCTTCGACATCGGGTTCCAGCTGTCGTTTCTCGCAGTCCTCTCCATCATCGTGATTTACCCGAGGATGGCAGGATGGGTAGACGAATATGCCCACCTTGTCAAGCATCCCCTTCTGAGAGGATTGGCGACGATGCTCATCGTCTCCGTGGCGGCACAGGTGGGCACCTTGCCACTCGTCGCCCATTATTTCGGTTATGTAGCCTGTTACTCCCTGCTCGCCAACATGATAGCCATTCCTTGCGCCACCCTCATTCTCTATGGCGGTTTCGCCTATCTCGCCTGCACTCCCCTGCCTTTTCTACAGGGTATCATTGGCGGTCTGCTGGACTGTGTGACGGAGGTGCTCACAGGGAGCCTCGCCCTCATCGCCCGCCTGCCCGGTGCCAGCATCGATGGGATAAGACCCAACATCCTGCAACTGTGCCTCGTGTATGCGGCACTCGTTGCAGGATGCGTGCTTATTCATAAACTTCTTCTATTCCTCCCATCTCGAAGTCGTCTTTCCGGTTTCCACACGGATTGTAGTCCTCGGGAATGTCAAACTTCGCAGTAGGGTCAATGCCCAATGACGGGTCGGCATACACCTTCTTCATGAAGATTGCCCATACGGGCAGTGCCATCGTGGCTCCCTGTCCCATGTTCATAGAGTCGAAGTGGATGTCGCGGTCTTCGCCGCCCACCCATACGCCGCTGACCAACTGGGGAGTGAAGCCGATGAACCAGCCGTCGCTGTTATTGTTGGTCGTACCCGTCTTGGCACCTATCTGTCCCTCGAAATTATAGCGGTAGCGCAGTCTGCCCGCCGTTCCGTTGTCCACCACGCCCATGAGCATCGTGAGCATCTTGTTGGCGTTGTCGGAACTGATCACCTCGTTCATGCGGGGCTGGAAGGTGGCGATGGTGTTGCCCTCGTTGTCCTCGATGCGACTCACGAACATAGGTGCGGTGCGGATGCCGTAGTTGGCAAAGACGGTATAGGCGCTCACCATCTCCGCCACGCTCACCTCACAGGGACCGAGGCAGAGGCTCATCGAAGCATGGATGTCGGGGTTGTTGATGCCGTAGTCGTGGAGCAGCTGCACAAACTGGTTGGGGTTGAGCTTGCTCATCAGGTAGGCACTGATCCAGTTGTTGCTCTGCGCCAGTCCCCATTTCAGCGGCACCATCTGTCCGTAGCGTGAGTGGCTGGCGTTGCGAGGTGTCCAGGGCTTGCCCGCCACCATGTAGGTCTGCTGGCGGTTGGGCGCCATGTCGCAGGGCGTAAAGCCGTTCTCCATCGCCAGACTGTAGAGGAAAGGCTTGATGGTGGAGCCTACCTGCCGGCGGCCCAGGCTCACCATGTCATACATAAAATGGGTATAGTCGAGTCCGCCCACGTATGCCTTCACGGCTCCTGTCTTGGGGTCCATACTCATGAATCCGCTGCGCAGGAAACTCTTGTAGTAGCGGATGGAGTCGAGCGGACTCATCAGCGTGTCCACGTCGCCGTGGTAGGTGAAGACGGTCATCTCTATCTTCTTGCGGAACGCCGCGTTGATTTCCTCCGTGGTATATCCCGCCTCCTTCATGGCGCGGTAGCGTTCACACTGCCGGATGGAGCGTCCCAGGATGCTCTTGATCTGCTGGGGAGTAAGCTGGTCGGAATAGGGAGAACTGGGCTTGGGGGCTATCTCCTTGGAGAAGGCGGGCTGCAGATAGCGCGCCACGTGCTGGTAGACAGCCTCCTCGGCATATCGCTGCATACGGCTGTTGATAGTGGTAAAGACCCTCAGACCGTCGGAGTATACGTTGTAGGGCGACCCGTCCTTCTTGAAGTTCTTGTTGCACCACCCGAAGAGGGGGTCGGTGTTCCAGGCGATGGAGTCGGCGACATACTGCACCCGGTTCCATGAGGGATAGTCGGCGGGATCGGGGCGCTTCGCCATCATATACTGGCGCAGGAACTCCCTGAGATAGGTGGCGGTACCGTCCTTGTGGTCGGTGCGATGGAAGTTGAGGGTGAGGGGTTCTGCTGCATACTGCGCATACTCATAGGCGTCCAGGTAGCCTGCCTTTGCCATCTGCTGCAGCACCACATTTCTGCGTTCACGGGCTCGTTCGGGATACCTCACGGGATTGAAGAGCGAAGGGTTCTTGCAGAGACCCACGAGCATCGCCGCCTCCGTCACCGTCAGGTCCTTGGGTTCCTTATTAAAGTAGGTGTTGGACGCCGTCTTGATGCCCACGGCGTTGTGCAGGAAGTCGAAGTAGTTGAGGTAGAGGGCGATGATCTCCTGCTTGGTGTAGTAGCGTTCCAGTTTGATGGCGATCACCCACTCTATCGGTTTCTGGAAGAAGCGCTCGATGGTACTGCGGGCGGTCTCGCTATACAACTGCTTCGCCAACTGCTGCGTGATGGTGGATCCGCCTCCGGCGTTCGTCTGTCCCAGAATGCCCCGCTTGATGATGGCGCGTCCCAGGGCACGGTAGTCGATGCCCGAATGTTCGTAGAAACGTTCGTCCTCGGTGGCTACGAGCGCCTGCACCAGGAAGGGCGACATGTTCTTGTAGGGGATGACGATGCGGTTCTCCTTGTTGAGGTTCCAGGTACCCAATACCTTGCCGTCGGAGGAGTACACCTGCGTGGCAAACCTGTTGATGGGGTTCTGCAGG
This sequence comes from Subdoligranulum sp. APC924/74, assembly GCA_963600595.1. Taxonomy (GTDB): domain Bacteria; phylum Bacteroidota; class Bacteroidia; order Bacteroidales; family Bacteroidaceae; genus Prevotella. Next base: position 3,566 of record CAVCCB010000141.1, read on the forward strand.
TCCTCCACGTCGGGCATATATCCGATGTAGCCGTACCAGATGGCAAAGAATCCGGCTACGACGCAAAGCACGCACGATGCCAAGATAGCCCACAAGATATGAATGAAATGTTTTCTCATTGACTGTTTCATTGATTATTTGTGCAAAATTACGTAAAAGTTTTGAAATATCGCACAGAAATCGGATTTTTTATGTAACTTTGGGGGCGATTTCAGAACATTCAATCAAAAAGCAACATGGAAAAGCATAATTTTGTGACTATTGCAGACCTCTCCAAGGACAAGCTGATGTACCTGCTGGAGATGGCACAAGAGTTCGAAAGACATCCCAACAGGGAGTTGCTGAAAGGAAAGGTGGTCGCCACCCTTTTCTTCGAGCCTTCCACCCGTACCCAACTCAGTTTCCAAACGGCAGCCAACCGCCTCGGTGCCCGCGTCATCGGCTTCTCCGATGCCAAGACCTCCAGCACCACCAAGGGCGAGACGCTCAAGGACACCATCCTCATGGTGAGCAACTATGCCGACATCATCGCCATGCGCCACCACATCGAGGGTGCGGCGCAGTATGCCAGCGAGGTGGCTCCCGTACCTATCGTCAACGCAGGCGACGGTGCCCACATGCACCCCTCCCAGTGTCTCCTCGACCTCTACTCCATCTACAAGACGCAGGGCACGCTGGAGAACCTGAACATCTACCTCGTGGGCGACCTGAAATACGGACGCACCGTCCACTCCCTCATCACGGCGATGCGCCACTTCAACCCCACCTTCCACTTCATCGCACCCAAGGAGCTCGCCATGCCGCAGGAGTACAAGCTCTACTGCCAGCACCACGGCATCAAGTACGTGGAGCACGAGGACTTCAACGAGGACGTGATCGCCGGTGCCGACATCCTCTATATGACCCGTGTGCAGAAGGAACGCTTCTCCGACCTCATGGAATATGAGCGCGTGAAGAACGTATACATCCTCAGAAGGGAGATGCTCGCCAAGGCGAAGGACAACATGAAGATCATGCACCCGCTGCCCCGTGTCAACGAGATTGCCTACGATGTGGACGACGATCCGCACGCCTACTATATCCAGCAGGCGCAGAACGGTCTCTATGCCCGCGAGGCGATCTTCTGCCACTGTCTCGGCATCACCCTCGACGACGTGAAGAACGACAAAACGATTATTGAATAATGTTGAATATTAAGTGTTAAATGTTAAGTTCGGCATACGCCGTCATTCTTTCATTTAACACTTAACATTTAACACTTAACATTGTATATAATATGGGAAACAACAAGAATCAGTTAGTGGTAGCCGCCATTGAGAACGGCACCGTCATCGACCATATACCCGCCGAGAAGACCTATCAGGTGGTGAACCTTCTCCAACTGGAGAAAATGGAAACGCCTGTTACCATCGGCTACAACCTGCCCTCCAAGAAGATTGGCAAGAAGGGCATCATCAAGGTTGCCAACAAGTATTTCACCGACGAGGAGATCAACCGCCTCTCCGTCGTGGCGCCCAACATCGGCCTGAGCATCATCCGTGACTACGAGATCGTGGAGAAGAAGACCGTGGAGACCCCCGATACCCTCAAGGGCATCGTGAAGTGCAACAACCCCAAGTGCATCACCAACAACGAGCCGATGGCGACTATCTTCCACGTGGTGGACAAGGCGCTCGGCATCGTGCGCTGCCACTACTGCGACAAGGAGCAGGTTCTCGGAAGCGTATCACTCTGCAAGTAATTTATAATTGATAATTAATAATTTATAATTATGACAAAGGACAACGAGATTTTCGACTTGATCGAAAGGGAACACCAGCGACAGCTGAAGGGTATGGAACTGATCGCCTCCGAGAACTTCGTGAGCGACGAGGTGATGCAGGCAATGGGGTCTTACCTCACCAACAAGTATGCCGAGGGTCTGCCGGGCAAGCGCTACTATGGCGGCTGCCAGGTGGTGGACTTGGTGGAGGACCTGGCACGCGAGCGTGTGAAGAAGCTCTTCGGCGCTGAGTATGCCAACGTGCAGCCCCACTCCGGCGCACAGGCGAACGCTGCCGTACTCTTGGCTGTACTGAAGCCCGGCGACACCTTCATGGGACTGAACCTCGACCACGGCGGTCACCTCTCCCACGGTAGTGCCGTCAACACCTCCGGCATCCTCTATCACCCCGTGGGCTATAACC
>CAVCCB010000142.1:0-5719 GCA_963600595.1 Subdoligranulum sp. APC924/74
CGTTCTTCAATACTTCACGTGCTTTCTCCAATGAAAATTCATGACTGGTGACAACAGTTTCCATTACGCCACCGAAATTCATTTCTGCCATAATTTATTTGTTTTAATTTTGTGCGACACCGTTGTGGAGCCGCGGGTTATACTTATCCATACGGATGCGAGCTTTCACTTATCCAAAGAGAGCCTGTTTGATCCGTCCACTGCCTGTCCAAGACAGCGGCATTGGGTTTGTTTGATTAATTCGGCTGCAAAGGTAATGATTTAAAATGAAACGGCAAAATTTTTCTTTCAGTTTTTAACAAATTTAGCCTTACTTCTTACAACTTCCACTTCTTCAGGACTGTTTTTGCACACTTTCGTGATCTTTATGCAATATTCTCCCTCCCCCACTTCCTCTTGATAGAAGTTGAGGCGGTCTCCCTGGTGACTCTCCGCCACATAGGCTATCTCGAACCTGTGCAGACGGTGGGTCTTGAAATAGGCGACGTCGAAGAGGTCGAGTATGTGTTCGATATACTTCACCGAGTTGATGTGTCCGTTCACATCCACATCATTATAATAGGTGTCGATGGAGCGTACAAATGTGGCGTTCGTGGAAATCTTCACTCTGGAGCTTGCCTTGATCGGGCATTCCTTCTCCTCTTCGATGTATTCCCGGATGAGTCCGTCGTTGATAGCGAAGATGTCCACGGGCTGGCGGGTCTCTGTATCAATCATTGCCCACACGCTCTTGGCGTAGCCATAGACCTTGCCGTCCTCGCCTGTTACCTTGAAGTCGCGTGCCGTGAAATACTTCATGGCACTCTCCACCCAGGTCTCCACGAAGAACCTGTCATACGACCCCGGCATCTCCTCCATCTCAATGGCAAGACGGCTCAGCACCCATGTCTTGTGGCGAGGCATGAGGTAGTTCATGCCATAACCGCGGTCGTTGCTGTGGAAATCCGCCGCATTCAAAAGATGATTTCCCAAGTGGCCCATGAAAAGGCTGCTTGAGAAATCACAATGGAAGGGTTCCGCCATAAACTCATAGCGGCCCACCTTACTCAATAACAAATTACCGTTACTCTTCATTAGCCTGTGCTCTCAGATAATCGGAGATGGGTTCGTCGAAGCTGCGGGTCACGGCGATACGTCCGCTGCGGGTATACTGCAACAGGCAGTCGAAACTGTTGAGCTTGTGGAAGAGGTCGGCGATGTCCTCGGTGAGTCCCGCCAGCAACACGGTGCTGTAGGTGGGGTTCACCTCCATCATCCGGGCGTCATGCTTGCGGATGGTGCGCGACACCTCGGGGTTTTCGAGCAATACGGGAGTGGCTATCTTGAAGAGCGCCACCTCGTGTATGAAAATCTGGTCGTCGGTGTAGTAGTCACTCCTCACCACGTCGATTTTCTTCTCTATCGCCTTGCTGATCTTCTCTATCTGCTCAGGATCGCTCCACACGGTGATGGTATACTTGTGGATATTCTTGATGCTGCTTGCCGATACGTTCAGGCTCTCGATGTTCACTTGCCTACGGGTGAACACGGCGGTAATCTGGTTCAGAATACCGGCGATGTTCTCCGAGTAAACGAGCAGTGTATATAGTTTCTTGTCGTTATTATTCTCCATAACCTTTTTAAAAGCTTTTGAATTCTTCACTCTTCGTTCTTCACTCTTCACTTAATAGTTCAGCTCAAGCTGCATCTCCTCCACACTCTTTCCGGGCAGAGTCATAGGCACGATGTCCTCGTCTTCCTTGATGGCACACTCCAGGAGATAGGGTCCCTTGGTGCTCACCATCTTCTCCACCTTCGCCTTGAGGTCCTTGCGGTCTGTTACCACATCGTAAGGGATGCCATATGCCTTGGCTATCTCTGCATAATGGGGGTTCATCATGTGGGTGAAGGAACGTCGTCCGCCAAACATAAGGTCTTGCCACTGGCGCACGTTGCCCAGGTAGTTGTTGTTAAGGAGGATCATCTTCACCGGTGCCTGCTGTTCCATGATGGTACCGAGTTCCTGGATGTTCATCTGGAATCCTCCGTCACCGAAGAAGCAACAGATGGTACGGTCAGGAGCGCCGAAAGTGGCACCGATGGCGGCGGGGAGTCCGAATCCCATGGTACCGAAACCTCCGCTGGTGACAATGCTGAGCTTCTTGGAGAACTTGAAGTAACGGCTGCTAATCATCTGATTCTGACCCACGTCATTGACGAGCACTGCTTCATTGTTCGTAGCCTCCGTCACCACATTGGTCACCTCTCCCATCAGGAGCGGACCCTCAGTGGGATGGATATCCTTCTCGATGACCTTCTCCTGCTCCATCCGGCGATATTCGTCGAAGGAGTCGCGCCACTCACGGTGCTCGTTCTTGTTGAGCAGACGGGTGATGGCAGGAAGGCTCTGCTTGCAGTCGCCGATGACAGCCACGTCGGTCTTGATCACCTTGTCAATCTCCGACTTGTCGATGTCGAGATGGATGATCTTCGCCTGTGTGGCATACCTGGACGGCACACCGATGATACGGTCGCTGAAGCGCATGCCGATGGCAATGAGCACGTCACACTCCTGCGTCTTCATGTTGGTGGCGTAAGAGCCGTGCATTCCGAGCATACCCATGTTCAACGGGTGATTGCTGGGAAGTGCGGAGAGACCCAGCAAGGTACGTCCGGCTGGGATGTCTGCCTTCTCCAGGAACTCCATCAGTTCGTTGTGTGCACCGCCGAGTTCCACTCCGTGTCCCACAAGGGCGAACGGTTTCTTGGCGTTGTTGATGAGTTCGGCGGCCTCTGCCACGGATTTCTCGTCAATCTTGGGATAAGGGTTGTAGGAGGTCACCTTGTCACACTTCACCGGCTCCCACTCGCAAGTGGATGTCTGTGCGTTCTTGGTGAAGTCGAGGACAACAGGACCGGGGCGGCCGCTGCGCGCGATATAGAAGGCACGGCTCACTGCCCATGCCACATCCTCTGCACGCCGTATCTGGTAAGCCCACTTGGTGATGGGCTGGGTAACGCCCACGAGGTCCACCTCCTGAAAGGCATCGGTGCCGAGAGCTGTCGCTCCCACCTGTCCGGCGATGACTACGATGGGCGTAGAGTCCATCATCGCATCGGCGATGCCTGTCAATGTATTAGTAGCTCCAGGACCACTGGTGACGAGGGTTACGCCCACTTCGCCGCTGACTCGGGCATAACCCTGGGCAGCGTGAGCAGCAGCCTGCTCGTGACGTACCAAGATGTGGTCGAACATCTTCTTCTCTCCTCTCGTGTAACCATACAGTGCATCAAACACTGGCATGATGCTGCCTCCCGGATAGCCGAAGATGGTCTTCACCCCTTCGGCATTCAGGGAGCGCATCAACGCTTCAGCTCCTGTTATTACTTCTTTTGCCATTTATCTTATTGTTTAATTTTGGGGGAAGTTAAAGGGGAGTTAAGTGGAGTTACCACTCCCTTCGGTCGTTCGAGAAGTTAAAGGACAACAGTCTTTTTGCTAAAGCTTTTACACTCTTGGCATTTGTCCCTTAACTTCTTTAACTTCCCTGTAAATTCTATTAAATTCCCAAACACATTAGTCGATGATTCTCACTCCTCCCTTGTCTGCCGAACTAACACTTTGGGCGTATGCACGCAAAGCCTTGCTCACCACGCGATTGCGCTTCAAAGGCTGTTGCGGGCGCGCTGCCAGCTCCTCATCGCTGAGCTTCACGTTGATACTGCGGCTAGGGATATCGATGACGATGATGTCGCCGTCCTTGATCTTGCCGATGTTGCCGCCGGCTGCAGCCTCAGGACTGATGTGGCCGATACTCAAGCCCGACGTTCCGCCAGAGAAGCGGCCGTCTGTGATAAGGGCACACTCCTTGCCGAGGTGACGGCTCTTGATGTAAGAGGTGGGGTAAAGCATCTCCTGCATACCGGGGCCTCCCTTGGGACCCTCGTGGGTGATGACCACGCAGTCGCCGGAGTTGACCTTGCCGCCGAGGATTCCCTCGCAGGCATCCTCCTGGGAGTCGAAGCATACGGCGGGTCCCTCGAAATGCCAAAGCTCGGGTGCCACACCGGCGGTCTTCACCACGCAACCGTTCTGTGCGATGTTGCCGAAGAGCACTGCCAGTCCGCCGTCCTTGGTGTAGGCATGCTCCAGACTGCGGATGCAACCGTTCTCGCGGTCGGTGTCGAGACTCTCCCACTGTGCGTCCTGGCTGCCCATCTGGGTGGAGAACTTCCTGCCGGGCGCACTGTGGTAGATGCGGTCTGCCTCAGGGTCAATCTCCTGGCCGGTGATGCAGTATTTCTTCAACTGCTCGCCCAATGTCTTCCCGTCCACGCGCTTGCACTCCTTGCGGATCAGTCCGCCCTTGTCCAACTCGTTCATGATGCCCAGGATACCGCCTGCACGGTTGCATTCCTGCACACTGTATTTCTGCGTGTTGGGTGACAGCATGCAGAGGCAGGGTACCTTGCGGCTCAACTGGTCGATGTCCTCCATCTTGAAGTCGGCACCTGCCTCCTGTGCCACTGCCAAGAGGTGAAGCACGGTGTTGGTGCTGCCGCCCATGGCAATATCGAGTGTCATGGCGTTGAGGAATGCCTCGCGGGTGGCGATGCTGCGTGGCAAAACGCTCTCGTCGCCGTCTTCGTAGTAGGCGTATGCGTTCTTCACCACCTGACGCGCTGCGTCCTTGAACAGCTGGATACGGTTTTTATGGGTGGCGAGGATGGTTCCGTTGCCGGGAAGGCTCATGCCGATAGCCTCTGTGAGGGAGTTCATGGAGTTGGCGGTAAACATACCCGAGCAACTTCCGCAGCCAGGACATGCACACTGCTCTATCTGCTTCATTTCCTCATCAGAAACAGTTGTGTCGGCACCCTTGATCATGGCAGTGATAAGGTCGGCGTTCTCGCCCTTCCACTTGCCTGCCTCCATGGGACCTCCCGAGCAGAACACTGTAGGGATGTTCAGGCGCATGGACGCCATGAGCATACCGGGAGTCACCTTGTCGCAGTTGGAGATACAAATCATGGCATCAGCCTTGTGTGCATTCACCATATACTCCACGGAGTCGGCGATGATGTCACGGCTGGGGAGTGAATAGAGCATACCGTCGTGGCCCATGGCGATACCGTCATCCACGGCAATTGTATTGAATTCGGCTGCGTAGCAGCCCATAGCCTCGATTTCCTTCTTGACGATCTGTCCGATCTCATGCAAGTGGGTATGACCTGGAACAAACTGCGTAAAGCTATTCACAATAGCAATAATAGGTTTGCCAAACTGTTCATGCTTCATACCTGCGGCTACCCACAATGCGCGGGCACCTGCCATTCTTCTGCCTTCCGTACAGACACTACTTCTTAATGGATGTTTCATATTGTTTTTATATCTTTTATCCTAATAACTAAATAATTGACTGCAAAGGTACATAGAATTTATGTAATAACCAACGATTTTTACATAAACTTTCGCAATATCACGTACTTTGTTAGATAAAATCAAGGAAAAGTTTCGGATTATAAGCAAAACTACACATTTTGCTTAGAATTGAGCAAAACTGCAAAGGCAAAGTACCAAGACAAAAAAAGTTCCCAAGGCAAAACACCATGGGAACTCTATATTTAAACTAAGACCTGATTGATTAGTCCTGAGTTGTATCGTTGAATGTAGATACACGGTTGAACTCAACCTGCTTGAAGAGCTTGTCAGTTGCACCCATACCCTTAGCAGACAGAC
>CAVCCB010000143.1:0-5660 GCA_963600595.1 Subdoligranulum sp. APC924/74
CTGTTTGCGCCGACATTACCAATACTACATCGCGCCAGTCAACCGCCGCAGGGAGATGACCGTCTGATTGAACTCATTGACCACTGCGGCATATTTCATCCTCACGTCGATTGACTCTTGCAGGGCATTGACGTATTCCAGGTAAGAAATCTCCCCATTCTCATATTCGAGGGTACTGAGACGAGCCAATTCCGACGCTCTCTCAGTGCCCTCTTTCTCGTAATAAGCCAAGCGGTTGAACGCTGAGGTGTAGCGGCTCATGCAAGCAGAATATTCCATCTTTCGTTGCGCCTCCTCCTGTTTGATTTCCAACTCGGCAATCTCCCGGTCCTTTTTCGCCGCCTTCACCTTCGCCTTGGTGGCACCATAGAAGATGGGCACGCCGATACCCACCTCAAAGCCCATAAAGTTGCCGCCGTCAAAACGGCTGCGGGCTTGATGGTATGGGTCCCAGGAGGTGATGACAAGTTGGTTGCGAAGAGCCAAGGAGAGCGACGGAGCATAGCCGTTTTTCGCCACCTTCAACGCCTTGTCGGTCACGGAAAGGCGATCTTGTGCATACTGACCTTCCACTGTCGTGGCATAGTTGTAATTGGCAGCTCGGTAGTCGATGGGACGCAGGAGAGTGTCTGCGGGAAAGACCTGCGAAGTGGTGTTCAACAGCGACATCAACTGCATCTGTTGTGTGGCAAGTTCACTTTTCGCCGACACGAGATCCAGTCTGCTCTCCTCCAGGAGTCTGTTGGCTGTCAGCACCTCCAACTGTCGGGCATCGCCTGCCTTGTAGCGTTTCGATGCTATGTCAGCATAGCGGGCGAAGAGCGTATTCTGGCTGTCGATGATGCGAATCCGCTCCTGCAGGAATACCAACTGTAGATAAGCACTTGCCACATCGCAACGCAACTGCAATGCCAATACCCTCTCCCTACTCTGCTCTGCCTTTGTCTCAGCCCTCAGCTGTCCGTGACGGGCGGCATAGACCGTGGGGAAGTCAATCGTCTGTGAGAGCGATAGGGCATTGTCGGGACTGCCACCCGAGGTAGGATCCTGAGAGAGCGACAATTCTGTCTTCTCCAGGTCCCAAGCCGTGCCTTGCAAAGCCTTGGCACGTTCCACTGATTTTCCAGCCGCCTTCAGCGAGAGGTTCTGACCCATCGCCATGTCGAGACACTGCTGCAAGGAGAGCTGCTGTGCCATGGCACCCAAGGAGGGTGCCACTACAGCTAACAAAAGTATATAGATTCTTTTCATTTTCTTGGTTTATTTCTTAGTGAATGTCTGATAAATCGCCGGCAACACCAGCAGGGTAAGCAAGGTGGAGGTGACGAGACCGCCGATGACAACCGTCGCCAAAGGTCGTTGCACCTCAGCTCCGTCTCCCGTGGACAACGCCATCGGCAGAAAACCCATGGATGCCACCAACGCAGTCATGAGTACAGGACGCAGTCGCAGCATACAACTCTCCACAATACGCTCGTGGATGGGCAAGGACTGCATCTGGTTCATCTGACCGATGAGTACGATACCGTTGAGTACCGCCACACCGAAGAGGGCGATGAATCCCACTCCCGCTGAAATGGAGAACGGCATTCCGCGAAGCCACAGTGCCCACACGCCGCCGATGGCAGCCAAGGGGATGGCGGAGAAGACGAAAAGTGACTCCCGCAGGTTCCTAACCGTGGCATAGAGCAAGAGGAGAACCACCACCAAGGCAATCGGAACCACCACCATCAGGCGGTTTGTGGCACTCTGCAGGTTTTGGAACTCTCCACCATAATTGTAATAGTAACCCTCTGGGAGGTCGAGTTGCTTGTCAAGAATCTGCTGAATCTCATCCACGGTACTCTGCACGTCCCTACCCTTCACGTTGAAGCCCACATAGATGCGACGCGCCCCATCCTCGTGCGACACCTGTGCCGGGGCTGGCTCATACACGATGTCGGAAAGCTGACTAAGAGGAACGGAGAAACCTCCAGCTACGGGGATGGCGAGGCTCTGGAGTGATTCCGCCGTACGTTCATCCTTGTCCAGTCGCAACACGAGGTCAAATTTCTTCTCTCCCTCATATACAGCACCTGCCTTGGCACCGGCAAAGGTCGCTTCCAGCACCTGGTTGACATCATCCACGCTCACGCCATATTCCGCCATGCGCTCGTGGTTATATTTCACCTGAATCTGGGGAAGTCCAGACACTTCCTCCACGAGGATGCCACTCACGCCCGGCACACGGCGGATAAGTTTCTCCACCTTCTTCGCCTGCTGAGTGAGCACCTCCAGGTCATCGCCGAAGATCTTGACCGCCACGTCCTGCTTGATGCCCGTCAGCAACTCGTTGTTGCGCATCTGGATGGGCTGTGAGATTTCTGCCTCCAAGCCCGGTATCGTCTTCAGCGTCTCCTCCATCTTCTCCATCAGTTCCTCGGTGGTCTTGGCGGATGTCCACTCTGCCTTGGGCTTGAGTGCCACCATGATGTCGGCACGCTCCACGGGCATCGGGTCGGTGGGAATCTCGGCACTTCCAATGCGGCTCACCACTTGTCTCACTTCGGGGAACTGCGACTTCAGTAATTTTTCAGCCTTGGTGCAACCCTCTACCATCTGCGAGAGCGACGTGCCCTGCACCATACTCATCTCGATGGCGAAATCGCCCTCCTCCAGGCTCGGAATGAACTCGCCACCCAAGAACTTGAAAGCCACGCCGCTGACGCAGAAGAGAGCCACGGCACCGGTGATGACGTTCTTGCCCTGCCCCAGCACCCAGTCAAGCAAGGGCCGGTACCAGCTCTGTAGCTTGGCGATGATGCGGTCGGACAGGTTCTGCCGGGTGTGAACCCTGCGGCTCAGGAAGAGGCTGCTCGCCATGGGCACATAGGTCATGGATAGGATAAAGGCTCCCAAGATGGCGAAGAACACGGTGAGCGCCATCGGGCGGAACATCTTGCCCTCGATGCCCGTCAATGTCATCATCGGCACATAGACTATCATGATGATGATTTCGCCGAACGCCGCACTCTGGCGAATGCGAGAGGCAGAAAAATGCACCTCCTCGTCCATCTCTTTTCGGGAAAGTCGGAAGGGTTGGGAACCATTTGCCAAATATTCCTCCCTCACCGCCGGTTGTGAGAACTCACCTTTATTGATATGCGTGACCACCGCCTCAACGATGATGACCGCTGAGTCCACAATCATACCGAAGTCGATGGCACCAAGGCTCATCAAGTTGCCGTCAATACCAAACGCCTTCATCATCCCGAAGGCGAAGAGCATGCTCAGTGGGATGACGCTAGCAACGACCAGTCCGGCACGCCAGTTGCCCAGGAAGAGTACCAGTACGAAAATGACAATCAGTCCACCTTCCACCAGATTTCGGGCGATGGTTCCCTCCACTCGGTCCACGAGTCGGGTCCTGTCTATGAAAGGTTCTATAACCACTCCTTCGGGGAGCGATTTCTGTATCTGTGCGATACGCGCCTTCACGTTCTTGATGACCTCCTGGAAGTTCTCGCCCTTAAGCATGATGGCGATGCCAGCCACCACCTCGCCCTCACCGTTGCGGGTGACGGCTCCAAATCGGGTGGCATGACCTTGCTGCACCTTGGCGATGTCACCCACACGCACGGGGGTTCCGCCCACGTTCTTGACAGGGATGTTGGCAATGTCCTCCATTGATTTCACCACACCGATGCCACGGATGTAATATTGGTTGGAGTTTTGCTCGATGTAACTGCCGCCAGTGTTGGCATTGTTCTTCTCCAAGGCATCAAACACCTCGGCAACAGTGAGGTTGTTGGCATTGAGGCGCTCACTGTTGATTGCCACCTCATACTGCTTCACATATCCTCCCCAACCGCTCACTTCGGAAACGCCCGGCGTACCGGAGAGTTGTTTGCGGACTATCCAGTCCTGGATGGTGCGCAAATCGGTGAGCGAGTATTTGTCCTCATAGCCTTGCTTGGCACGAACGGTATAGTGATAAATCTCGCCCAATGCCGTGGCGATGGGGCCCATTTCCACATCGGCATTGCCTGGCAGTTCCTCTGCCGCCGTCTCCAGCACTTGACTCACCTGAGAGCGTGCCCAGTAGATGTCGGCGTCATCGTCGAATACCAGTGTGATGACCGACAGACCACTGCGGGAGATACTTCGTCTCTCCTCCAGTCGGGGAATATTGGCAAGTGCCATCTCTATCGGTGTGGTGATGTATTGCTCCACTTCCTGGGCACCCAAGGAAGGTGCCTGCGTGATGACCTGTACCTGGTTGTCGGTGATGTCGGGAGTGGCATCGAAGGGCAAGCGGGCCAACGACCATACGCCCCATACCATCAGGGCTATGGTCAGCGTGCCTACCACTAACTTATGATGTATAGAATAAGTGATAAGTTTTTGAAACATAACGTAATATTTGATTTAAACGAAACAAAAACTTAATCTTCCTCTCCGTGGTCGCCTGTAAGGGATGCGAGATAGAAGGCATTGTCAGTAACAATCTTCTGGCCCTTCTTGATGTGTTTGCAAAGTGCCACCTCCGTATAACCGTCCTGACTCACACCCGTGGTCACCTCATGACGCGAGAAACTGTACTTGCCCGCCTTGGGAGCTTGGTTGAGGGCAAAGATGTAGGACTTGCCGTCGGCGGTGACGATGGCCTTCGACGGCAGTGCCTCGCACGACTGGTTGCCCGTGACGATCTTGCCCGACACATACATCCCGTCAAAGAGCTTGGCACCCCTCGTGGCATCCAGCTTGACATGGACAGCCACCGACTTCGTTCCGTCATTGAAATACTCGTTCATGCCATATACATGACCAGCCACCTTCACGCCCGGCTGGTTGGTGAGCGAGAGCAGGACGCGGTCGCCCGTCTTCACCTTATGAATATCTTTCTCGAAGACGTTGAGGTCGCACTCTACCGCCTTGTTGTTGCGTATTTTCATCAAAGGAGTCTGCATGTCTGCATAGCCGCCCACGTTGGCGGCCACCAGGCTCACAGTGCCAGCGATGGGTGCACGGAGCGGGAAAACGGTGGAGAAACAGCCCTTTGCCACCGTAGCCGGATTGATGCCCACCTGCTGTAGCTGTCGGGCGATGCCCGTGAGGTTTGCCTTCGCCACCTGATATTCCTTCTGTGTCTGCTGCAGGTTGCGCTTGATGCCGGCACCGTTGGACGCCAAGGTCTGCTGGCGCATCATCTCCACTTTCGCCATCTCGCATTCCTTGTAAGCCGAATAATACTCCCGTTGGAGCGATACGATGTCGGTGTTCTCCACGGTGGCAACCACCTGCCCGCGTCTCACCTGTTGTCCCTCCTTCACCAGCACACTCTTCACTGTTCCTCCCATCAGCGAGGCAACGTCGCCCTTGTCTTGCGGGCGCAGCACAAGGCTGCCGTTCACCTGGATGGTGGCATCCAACTGGCGAGGCTCTACCTCTCCCATTCTCAGGTCCACGGTGTTGATCTGTTGCTGTGTCAAGGGGATGTCGCTGAAGTCCATTCCTTCCTCGTTCTCTTCCTCAGCGCCATGGGCACCGGCGTGGCTTCCTTTCTGCCAGAAGGTAAATCCCATCAAAGCGACGGCTGTGACCGCCGCTACCAACAAAATTCTTTTCATTTCGTTAAAAAATTGATTTCATTATTATACGATGTTATTCTGTGCGCAAAG
>CAVCCB010000144.1:0-5561 GCA_963600595.1 Subdoligranulum sp. APC924/74
TCTTCGGGTATGATAAACTCCAGATGCTCCTTGAAGTCTTGCTCTGAAGTGAACTGGGTCTGTTTGAGAAATCTTTCGATCATAGTTGTTGTTTTTGGGGAATTTAGTGAAGTTAAGGGAAGTAATCACTCCCTTCGGTCGTTCGGGAAGTTAAAGGACAACGGCTTTTCTTGCTTACGGGAGAACCCGCCCGGCATTAGCATTTGTCCCTTAACTTCTCTCTAACTTCCTTTAACTTCTCTAACTTCCCAAATTAAATGATTATACACAAAAACTTTGCTGGTTTGCCGTTGGCGGCACGGAAGCAGTGCTGCTTCTTGCTGTCGAAGTAGATGCTGTCGCCGGGGTGCAGCTCCATCACCTTCTCCTCGATGGTCACTTCCAGCGTACCCTCTATCACATAGTCATACTCCTGGCCGTCGTGCCCGTTCTTGTGGGGTTTCTCCCCATTGGGCAGCGGATCCACCTGCACCATGAAGGGGGTTACCTTCCTGTCCTTGAAACCCACGGCGAGACTCTGGTACTTGTACTGGTTGTTGCGCTCTATCTCAGGCCCTTGTCCGCTGCGGGTCACATAGTAACCCTTCATGCGCGCTTCCTCTCCGAAGAGCAGCACGTCGAGGGCAATACCGTATCTTTTGGAAATCTTGGAGAGGCGATAAACCGAAGGGTCTGCCTCGCCCGATTCTATCTTGAGGTAATGGTCGAGACTGATTTCGCAGAGGTCTGCCACTTCCTGTGCCGGAATGTCGAGCACCTCGCGCAGTCCTCTCAGTCTTTCGCCGATTTGCTTGATTGCTTCATCCATATTCGTTCCTTTTTTTAGTTGTCTGGCGGCAAAATTACGCTTTTTTGTTGATATGAGCAAACTATCTGATGATAAAGTGCCCCTTCCCCCTCGTTCTTGTTGCCTTAACGACTGTTTAATCTTGGAAAAGCGGACAAAATATCTCTGCAGCCTCATCCTGCCATCTTCGCCAACTGCTGCCCTGCCAGTACGGCGATGAGGCCGAGGGCGAGGCTGCCGAAGAGATAGAGCATCATATAGGTGTATTGCCCGTCCTTCATCAGCGAGGAGCCTTCGTTCATGAATGTGGAGAAAGTGGTGAAGCCACCACAGAAGCCCGTGGTGAGCAGGAGCTTGGTGGAGGGCGACATCAGTCCGCTGCCGTTCCAGTTGAGTCCCGACAGGAAGCCGATGACGAGGCATCCCAGCACATTTACCGCCATAGTACCAAAGGGGAAGGCGATGACGGTGCAGGACTGCACCATCTTCGACACCCCATATCTCAATCCGCCTCCGAAGAAGCTGCCAACGCTGACCAATAATAATTCCTTCATGTTTCTTCTTTTTCTTGGCAAATATACTACTTTTATCTGAAACTATGGCCGTTGGGGGATGTTTTTTTTAATTTGCATTCCCGAAGCATATGCACTCCAAATATAAAGGATGGGCACACATAAAGTACCAAAAGGTCGCACTTTTATGATTTGTGCCTGTTCCGTTAATATCATGTGTGCTGTAACCGGGGATGTGTTTTGGTGACGATGATTTTGACTTTTCAAAGAAAAACAGAAGAAAATTGTCGAAATTCTTGCAAGATATGTTTAATTGTATTATATTTGCGCACAAATAATTAAACTATAAGCAATATGAGTACAGCAGTTAAAACAAAATCTTCCGCCTCTATAAGAATAGACACGGATTTGCTCAACATTTTGAAGAGCAATGCAAAGAGGGACAATAGAAGTTTCAGCAACTACATGGAAACAATCCTTTTCGAGGTGATAGCACAGCAACAGCCACAGGACATAACGGAAGGTATTTGCCAAGGTCTTCGTGAGGTCAAGATGATGAAAGAAGGCAAGCTTAAAGAACTTTCAATGGATGACCTTCTCGATGAGTTATAAGACTATACCTACTCCCAACTTTGCAAGGAGTTTGAAAAGTTTGGCAAAACGGCACAAGTCCATGAAGGAAGACATGAAGAAACTTTGTGCGTCCTTAGAAGAAAATCCACTTCAAGGTTCTGACCTTGGAAGTGGTCTGAGGAAAATCCGCATGGCAATAGAATCAAAGGGCGGTGGAAAGTCTGGAGGAGCAAGAGTTATTACATTCACTGTTTTCACCGACCAAACGACAGGCAAAGTCTATATGCTTGAAGTCTATGACAAATCCGATTTGCAACTGTAAACAAGGATGTCATTATGAAAATGCTGGAAGGCTTGGAATTATGATATGTCGCCTATTGTGCGTTCAATAGGCGACATTCCATCTCTCCCTTCTACCAAATCCCCGTCAGTCTTCTACCAAACCCATAGAAGCCTATTGCCAACCGCTTCGCCTAAGCTTTATTTAGCTAAATATAAGTTAGGCGAAGCTAAATATAAGTTGTATTTAGCTAAATAAAGCTTAAGCTATGTAAAAGGTAGTAGGCTTCTGTAGGTTTTGTCCTAAGGTTTTTGTAACTTTGCAGTAGTATTCATTCAACTTTTATATTAGGGTAGAGACTATGATAAGATATAACCTTTTAACTTTTATTAGCACGGTGCGCAGGCAAGTTTCTTCCATGGTCGTCATTTAAGGGATAGACGAACGGAAGAAAAGGAGTCGGCGCGCAACTGCCTTTCCGATGTGAGTCTCCAAAAAGTACATTATATCATTTATAAACAAAAAAGTAACAATGAAGACAAAGAACGTTTTGAAGACAATGGTTATGGCAGTAGCGTGCCTCGGTGCAATCGCATTCGCATCTTGCAGCAAAGATGATGACAATAGCAGCAGCAATACCACTACTGCACTCAAGTTCAGCAAAAGCTCGGTGAGCGTGGCAGTAGGTAAGGTGGATACCCTTAAGGTGACCAACGGCACACAGGCTTTCACCGCCAAGTCGAGCGATGAGAAGGTGGCTACGGTGAAGACCGTGAAGGATTCCCTCTTCGTGACGGGTGTGAAGGCAGGCTCCGCCACCATCGTCGTTACCGACAGCAAGAAGGCTACGGGCAGCATCTCTGCCACGGTGAAGTAAGGTCAAGTAAGAAGTCCCACTTATCAGACAAGACAGAAAAGGAAATTCATAGGCAATGTTTTTCAACTGGAACAGAGACCGCGAGGAGAAGGAAATCCTCAAGGTAAAGCAAGGAGATGCTTCGGCTATGAGAAACCTGTATGAGGAGCATATAGGTTATCTCACCGCCGTCTGTTCCCGTTATGTTGTCAATGAAGACGATGTCAAGGACGTGCTGCAGGAGTGCTTCATCAGGATATTCTCCTCCGTCGGCAAGTTCGAGTACCGCGGCAAAGGCTCCGTGAGGGCCTGGCTCACGAGGGTGGTGGTGAACGAATCCCTCGGCTTCCTGAAGAAAAGCCCGAGGCTGGAGGTCGCCTATCCCGACTCCGAGTTGCCCGACAGGGCGGAGGAGGAAGAACCCGACGTGGCAAGCATCCCGCCCGAAACCATCCAGGAGATGGTGCAGCAGTTGCCCAAGGGCTACCGGACCGTATTCAATCTCTACGTCTTCGAGCAGAAGAGCCACAAGGAGATAGCCAGGCTGCTCGGCATCAAGCCCGACTCCTCCGCCTCGCAGTTGCACAAGGCGAAGGAACAGCTGTCAAGAATGATCAAGGACTATAAAATGAGGAACTATGGATGACAAGAAATGGATGAACGACATACGCCGCAAGATGGATGGCTTTGAGATGCCGCCCCCGGAGCATCTCTGGGAAGACATCGAGCGACAGGTGAACACCGGCTTTGCGGAGCATAAGGCCGTCGGGTTGTATCGCCGCCGCACGTGGATGGCGGCAGCCGTCATGGCCGGTGCCTTGGTGATGGGTGGGGGCGTATGGCTCAGCACGCACCAGGACGGAGGCTCCGTGTCTCAGTCGGGAACGCCCCATGCCGCAACGCCACGTCCTGCGCTTGCCAAGACCCCAGGTACGTCTGGTTCCTCCTCATCTCAGACTGCAGAAACCAGTCTGACACTGGCAAATGGTACCCATTTCGCCCAAATATATCAGTCGAAAAACGGTTCCCATGCGGTTCCAACAGGCATGGAAGGAGATTCTGACGCTGTTTCAACGGGGTTGGAAGTTACTGTTGAGAAGGGACAAAAGGAACCGGAAACCGCACCTGTGCCATCAGAAAAGGAAACTCCCCGGCGCAAGCAGCCTGCAAGGCAAACCAATGTATATGACTCCCGCTCTTGGGACAATACGCTCCTTGCCTCCAACCATTCCGGCGGAGACCGCTTCTCCGTCTCTGTGACGGCAGCTGGACTCATGGGTTCCAACAACCAGCAGAGCGGATATGGAGAACTGTTGGCGGGCAGCGTCTGGCAAGACGGGGCAGCGGACGGCGTGAAGTCGGATAACGGCTCTTCGAATGACTACGGCTCCTTGGAGGAGGTCATTGCCGGAACCGACAACCGGGAAGTCTATACAAAGAAGAAGCACCGGCAGCCCGTCAAGGTGGGTGTGTCTGTGAACTGGCGCCTGAGCGACCGCTGGGCAGTCGGCACGGGCGTGACCTACAGCTACCTCTCCTCCGAACTGACTTCGGGCACGGATGATTCCCACTACACCACGCACCAGAAGTTGCAGTATGTGGGCATCCCGCTCAATGTGAGCTACACCTTCTACCAGCACAAGCGGTGGAGCGTGTATGGAACCACGGGCGGCATGGTGGAGAAATGTGTCAAGGGCAAGTCTGCCACCGACTATGTCGTGGGCGGCAAACTGGAATCTACGCAGAATGACAACGTGAAGGAGAAACGCCTGCAGTATTCCGTGGGAGCCGCCGTGGGCGTGCAGGCGAAGATAGCCGACCATGTGGGCTTCTATGTGGAGCCGGGCGTGAGCTACCATTTCGACAATCACAGCGACGTGACCAACATCTACAAGGACACACCCTTCAATTTCAGCCTCGGCTTGGGCTTCAGGTATTCGTTCTGAGAATAGGCCAACGCATTTAGTTAGTATAGAAATATTTAGACAAGAAAACGATTATGAATATCAAGTCAATGTCACTGGCTGTCCTTGCGACCGCCATCCTCGGTCTCTCCTCCTGCGGCAGCTCGGAGAAGACCGTCAGTTACAAGGAAGCCCAGCGTTATTTCGTAAGAAACGACGTGACGGATTTCTCTCCCCGCATCATCACCTCCAACGAGGAGCTGGACCGCTATTTCGGTGCGGCTGCGGTGATGGGCGTGAACGGTATGCCCACGCTCATCAACTTCGACAAGGAGAACGCCATCGCCATCATCGAGCCTGAGACCAACAGGGACACGGAAATCAAGATCGTGAGCATCAAGAAGCAGGACGGGAAACTGGTGGTGAGATACAAGGTCATCACCTCCGGCGAAGCACGCTCTTACTCCACAGTGCCCTGCCTGCTGGTGAAAGTCAGCAAGAAGTATGGTGACAACGTAGAGTTCGTTAAGGAATAACTTTTCTCAGATCTCGATATAAGAGAAAGCCCCCGTCTTGGAAGCGTTCAAGGCGGGGGCCGATTTGTATATGGGAAACGTCTCTGTTATGCTTCCACCTCTTTCCAATCCAC
>CAVCCB010000145.1:0-5541 GCA_963600595.1 Subdoligranulum sp. APC924/74
TATTGTGCTGGACTGTGCACAGTTAGGGCGTGCTGGACAAAACCGCATGAATTTTATACCAAGTTGTTTTTTACTATTACTAATCATCTGACTTATACTAATGAAGAAGAAATTGACAGAGGGACTGCTTTGGCTCCTCATACTCCTTTGCGTGCCTTTGTGTGTACAAGCCTCTGGCGGAAAACAGAAGGAAAAGGCAAAGAAACTCTATGAATTGTATGGGGCTGTATACGACTCGTTCACTCGTATGCCCCTCGGGGGTACAACACCATCCCCCGCTATGTGATGTTCTCCTTGGTGTTCAAGTTGCACAAGGCTCCCAAGAAGACAGAATGATGTTTCGAGGCAAGTCGACAAATTGATGGAAATGGTAGGAAATTTTAATGGATGTGAAAAATAATCGGGATATTTTGTTGTAATTTGATAATTTTTATTTATCTTTGCCAACGGAAAGTAATTTAAGCAAATATTAACTAAAACGTTGGGACATGAAACAGACACAACAAATCTTTGGTTTTGTGCATACAAAGACGTATGCAAAGGCTCTCATGTGTTTGGTCTTCGCCTGTGGAGGGACCACTCCTCTTCTGGCGGCAAATGAGGCCAAACTTTCTTCTTCTTCGGAAGCAGTGCAGCAAAATGGTGTAACAGTGAAAGGTATCGTGAAGGACAACCATGGCGAGCCAATCATTGGTGCTACGGTCATGGAGAAAGGTACCAAGAATGGTACTGTGACAGACATCTATGGCAAGTACAGTCTCAACGTTAAGCGCGGTGCGAGCATTGAGGTGACATACATTGGTTACCGCAACCAGAGTTTCACGGCAGGGCAAGACCCCAATGTGACTTTACAGGAAGACCTTCGTGACTTGAACGAAGTGGTGGTTATCGGTTATGGTACCCAGAAGAAAGCCGATGTGACCAGTGCCGTGGCAAGTGTGAAGGCAGAGTCTTTCAACAAGGGTTCGGTGCTCGATGCCGGACAGCTTGTACAGGGTAAGGTAGCAGGTCTGCAGATATCCCTGCCTTCCGGTGACCCTACAGCTAATACGACGGTCATGCTCCGTGGTAATTCTTCCTTGATGGGTTCCAGCGCTCCCTTGATTCTTGTGGATGGTGTGCCCGGTAGTTTCTCTACTGTCGCCCCGGAGGAAATCGAGTCAATCGATGTGTTGAAGGATGGTTCTGCCACTGCCATCTATGGAACGCGTGGAACCAACGGCGTGATCATCATCACCACCAAGGCAGGCAATCGCGAGATGCCCAATGCCATTGAGTACAACGGTTATATTTCCATCTCAAAGATGGCAAAGAAGCCTGATTTCCTGAATGCGGCGGAACTTCGTGCCCGTTGGAAAGAGACAGATGCGGCGGGACATAATCTTTATGCTCCTTCCGGTGCCAACGACCAGGATTACGGTGCCAGCACCGATTGGTTGGATGAGGTAAGCCGCACCGCCGTTTCCCACAATCACAACCTTACCTATCGTGGCGGTTCCAAGAATAGCAGTTATGTGGCATCCTTGGGCTATTCGGAGCGTGAGGGTACGATGAAGAAGACCGACCACAAGAATATCCGCGCCCGTGTGGATATGACTCACCGTATGTTCAACGACAAGTTGACCACCAACCTTACTATCATTGCCAATGAGAGCAAGTCGCCTTATGGTTATAATGTCGGTTCGGCTTATCGCAATGCCTGTATCCAGAATCCTACCCAGCCCATCTACCACGAGAATGGTGACTATGTGGAGCGCTCTGTATATTTCTATGACAACCCCGTGTCTTTGCAGCAGGAGGCGAATGGTGTGAACCGCAAGCGCAACATCCGCTTCACAGGTTCCGTGGTCTATCGCCCCATTGAGGAACTCTCTTTCAAGGGCTCTGTGACGCGCAAGGGGCAGAGTACGCTCAGTGGCTACTATTATACCAAGAAGCACCCCACCACTACGGAGAATGGATATAATGGATATGCTTCTCGTGCCACGAGTGACTATATATATAATAATGTGGAGTTGACCGCCGATTTCCACAAGAAGATTAAGAAGCATAGCTTTGAGGCTATCGTGGGTTATAGCTTTGAGGACAACCGCAACGAGAGTGCCAGCATGACCAACCGCAACTTCCCGACGGACAGCTACAGCTACAACAAGATGGAGTCGGGCAAGGGCTTGCAGGAAGGTACTGCCACCATGACTTCCTATAAGAGCGACACCAAGTTGATTGGTGTGTTTGGTCGTCTGACTTACAACTACGACAACCGTTATCTCCTGATGGCTTCCATTCGCCATGAGGGCAGTTCCAAGTTTGGTGCCGACCATAAGTGGGGCAACTTCCCCGGTGTTTCTGCCGGATGGCGTCTCAACAACGAGAAGTTCATGAAGGATTACACTTGGATTGACAACTTGAAGATCCGTGCCGGTTTCGGTATCACGGGTATTGACATCAATGATCCTTATCAGTCTTTGTCCTCCCTGGGCTATGATGGCTACTTCCTTTATAACGATGAGTGGGTGAAGATCCTGACTCCTACCCGCAATGCCAATCCAGACCTTCGCTGGGAGAAGAAGTATGAGTACAACCTGGGTGTCGACTTCGAGTTCTTTGGCGGTCGTTTGAGCGGTGCCGTCGACTTGTACCAGCGTGACACGAAGGATGCCTTGTGGAACTACTCGGTGCCTGTGCCTCCCTATCAGTACAGTACCATTATGGCGAATGTGGGTAAGATTCGCAACAAGGGTATCGAGGTGCTCATCAATGCCATCCCTGTTCGCACTAAGGACTTTGAGTGGAGTACCAACTTCTCTTATTCCACCAACAGCAACGAGCTTCGCTCCATCAGCAATGACCAGTTCCAGATGTCTACCGATTGGTTTACCACAGGTTATACAGGCGAGCCTATCCAGACAGAAACCCATCGTGTGAAGGTGGGTGATCCTATCGGCAACTTCTATGGCTTGAAGTCTGTGGGTCTGAACGAGAATGGTCTTTGGATTGTAGAACGTTTGGAACGGGATGAAAATGGCGAGTTGACGGGCGGCAAGTACTATGACTTGGCAGAGAATGCCACGACTGAGGACCGACAGGTATTGGGCAACGGTGTGCCCAAGCACTTTGTCAACTTCAACAACACATTCCGTTACAAGAATTTCGACTTGAGCATCAATATGCGTGGTCAGTTCGGTTACCAAATCCTGAATTTCCAGGAGATGTTCTATGCCAACCCCACCATCCAGTACAATGTGCTTAACAGTGCATTCGACCAGCACCCGGTATACCAGATCTCCAGCGATGGCAAGAGCTGTAGCAGGGACGGCAGCAAGACCGTGCGCCTCACCGACTCTCAGCGCTATGTGAGCGAGTATGTGGAGGATGGTGATTTCTGGAAGATTGACAACATCACATTGGGCTATTCCTTCAATGTGAAGAAGATCAAGTGGATTCAGAATCTTCGTCTCTATGCCAGCGCCTTGAACCTCTGCACCATTACCGGTTACAAGGGTATTGACCCGGAGGTGGACATCACGGGCTTGACACCAGGTACAGATGACCGTGACAAGTATCCTACTACACGTTCATTCACATTTGGTATTAACGTAACTTTCTAACTTTAAATCAGTATCATCATGAAAAGATATAAAATTAGTGTTTGTGCCCTCTCGGCATTGACCTTATTGGGTTTTACGAGCTGTTTCAACTTGGATGAAAATGTGTATTCCGAGGTGACGGAGTCCACCTTTACGCCTACTGACCAAGATGTGGCGTCATTGATGGCGAGTGTTTACAGCAAACTCACCTACATCATGGACTGGCAAGGTCTGTTTGATGCACAGGAGGAGTCGGGTGATGTGATCATTACTCCGACACGTCCCAATGGATGGGATGACGGTGGTGTTTACCGTCGTATGCACCAGCATGAATGGAACTCGGAGCAGTGGCAGTGTGAGAATGCCTACGATACCCCGTATGATGCCATCAACAATGCCAACCGTATCCTGGGACAGGTGGAGAGCGGTGAGCTGCCCATCGGCGACTTGAAGGAAAGTACGATCGCCGAGCTTCGTGCCATCCGTGCCGTATGGTATATGATGCTGCTTGACACGCATGGCAATGTGCCCATCGTGACCAAGTTTGATGATGAGGTGCCGGAGCAGGCTACCCGCCAGGAGGTGTTCGACTTTGTGGTGTCTGAGTTGAAGGAGGTAATTCCCAGTCTGAGCGAGGAAGTGTCAAGCGCTACCTATGGCCGTATGACCAAGTGGGGAGCGCTTACAGCCTTGGCACGCGTATACCTCAATGGAAAGGTCTATACAGGCAAGGAGTATTGGAAGGAGTGCCTCGATTGCTGTAATCAGATCATCGACAGCGGCAAGTTCTCTTTGGCATCCGACTATAAGTCGATCTTTGCTTACGACAATGGCAGCTCTTGCCCCGAGATTATCTTTGCCGTACCTTACGACAGCAAATACCAGGGCTTCCAAATGCAGCATAAGTGGTTCCCCTCAACAGCCAAGTTGGTGTTTGGAAACAGCTCTGACTACTTCTGGGGCGGAAGTTGCGCCAATCCTCAGTTCATCAATGCTTATGAGGAAGGCGACAAACGCTTGTCGGACACATGGTTGATGGGTGAGCAGCGTTCTTCCGACGGTACCTTGATTTGGACTTGCACGAACTATCTGCCTTCATTGACTTGTATCAAGGATGGTGTCAACTATACCAGCATCGACTATGGCTACCGTGTATGGAAGTATGGTACTGACCCTCAGACCACCAACGGTAGTTGGAGCAACGACTTCCCGTTCTTCCGTTATGCAGAGGTGTTGCTCGACAAGGCAGAATGTCTCTTGCGCTTAGGTCAGAACAAGGAACTAGCTGCGCAGATTGTTACCGCAATTCGCCAGCGTGACTTCGATGACGCAGAGAAGGCTACGGTCACGGTTGCCGACTTGGAGGGCGATACCAAGATCCAGTACGGTACCTTGGATTGGGACAACAACATAGATGATCCGGGCGACCAGACACCCGTGGTATTGGGTGGTCTCTATGACGAGTGGGGCTTCGAGTTTGCCTGCGAGGCTCAGCGTCGTACCCAGATGATTCGTTTCGGCACTTTCTCTACCAAGAACTGGTTCAATCACACAGCCGTGACAGATGGACACACCGCCATCTTCCCAATCCCTCTGAGTGCATTGGAGACCAATGGCAAATTGAAGCAGAACACTGGGTATGAGTCAAACAGATAAATTGGTTTTGAGAGACATTTGTGTCTCTTGTTAGGTTAGAATCGTCTGTAATAGTGATATTGCAGACGATTTGTTCTGATAAGATTATAGCCCGAATATTTGGAGATTACATTTTTTTGTAGTAGATTTGCAGAAAATTAAATACTGAGAAATATGACAACCTGCAGAGGCGATGGGAATATGAAAGGAAAGATACTGGTGGTAGACGACAACGAGGATGTGCTCTTGTCGCTCAATATGCTCTTGAAGCCTCATGTGGAGGCGGTGAGGGTCATCAGCAAGCCGGAGCGCATCATCG
>CAVCCB010000146.1:0-5518 GCA_963600595.1 Subdoligranulum sp. APC924/74
TAGATAGTTTATAAAAGCTATACATGAGCGACGAAATAAAAGACAAAGACGAGCTCGAAGAGGAGAACACCGCTCCTCAGGAAGAGCACTCCGACTATAAGCCGGTGAACCGATTCGATGCCTCCGCCGTGCATCACCTCAGCGGAATGTACCAGAACTGGTTCCTCGACTACGCCTCGTACGTTATTCTGGAGCGTGCCGTCCCCCACATCGAGGACGGACTGAAACCCGTGCAGCGACGCATTCTCCACTCCATGAAGCGAATGGATGACGGCAGGTACAACAAGGTGGCGAACATCGTGGGACACACTATGCAGTTCCACCCCCACGGCGACGCCTCCATCGGCGACGCTCTCGTGCAGATGGGACAGAAAGACCTGCTCATCGACACGCAGGGCAACTGGGGAAACATCCTGACGGGCGACCGCGCCGCAGCTCCCCGATACATCGAGGCCAGACTCTCCAAGTTTGCCCTCGATGTGGTGTTCAATCCCAAGACCACAGACTGGCAGATGTCATACGACGGCCGTAACAAGGAGCCTATCACCCTGCCCGCCAAGTTCCCGCTACTCCTGGCACAAGGTGCCGAGGGTATCGCCGTGGGACTGAGCAGCAAGGTGTTGCCCCATAACTTCAACGACCTCTGCGACGCTGCCGTCCATTATCTCAAGGGCGAGCCGTTCCAGATCTATCCCGACTTCCCAACGGGCGGTGCCATCGACGTGAGCAAATACAACGACGGACAGCGTGGCGGCGTGCTCAAGGTACGAGCCAAGATTGACAAGCTCGACAGCAAGACGCTCGTCATCAGCGAGATTCCCTTCAGCAAGACCACCGGCAGCCTCATCGACTCCATCACCAAGGCGGTGGAGAAGGGAAAGATAAAGGCACGCAAGGTGGATGACGTGACCTCCGCCAACGTGGAGATACTCGTACACCTCGCCCCTGGTACATCAAGCGACAAGACGATGGACGCCCTCTATGCCTTCAGTGACTGCGAAATCAACATCTCCCCCAACTGCTGCGTCATCGAGGACAACAAGCCGAAGTTCCTCACCGTGAGCGACGTGCTGCGCCACAGCGTGGACCGCACCATGGGACTGCTGCGCAAGGAGTTGATGATACGCAAGGGCGAGCTGGAGGAACAACTCTTCTTCTCCTCGCTGGAGCGCATCTTCATCGAGGAGCGCATCTATAAGGAGCGCAAGTTCGAGCAGAGCAAGAGCCAGGACGAGGTGGTGGCCTTCATCGACTCCAAGCTGGAGCCTTTCAAGGACAAACTGTTTACCGCAGAGGTGGACGGCAAGGGAATGGTGGAATATGCCTTCCACCGTGAGATTACCCGGGATGACATCCTCAAACTGTTGGAAATCAAGATGCAGCGCATCCTCAAGTACAACAAGGACAAGGCAGACGAACTGCTCCTGAAAATCAAGGCGGAACTGGCGGAGATAGAGAATGACCTCGCCCATATGGTGGATGTCACCGTCAATTGGTTTGAATTCCTGAAGAAGAAATACGGCAAGGCGCACCCGAGAAAGACAGAGATACGCAACTTCGACACCATCGAGGTGACCAAAGTGGTGGAGGCGAACCAGAAGCTCTATATCAACCGGCAGGAGGGCTTTGTGGGAACGGGGCTCAAGAAGGACGAATTCGTGTGCAACTGCTCCGACCTCGACGATATCATCATCTTCTACAAGGATGGAAAGTTCAAGGTCATGAAAGTGGCAGACAAGATATTTGCAGGCAAGAATATCCTCCATGTACAGGTGTTCAAGAAGAACGACAAGCGTACCATCTACAACTGTGTATACCGCGACGGAAAACAGGGCGAGTACTTCATCAAGCGATTCAACGTCACTGCCATGACCCGCGACAAGATATACGACATCACGCAGGGAACGCCGGGTAGCCGCGTCATCTATTTCACCGCCAATCCCAACGGAGAGGCAGAGGTCATCAAGGTGACCCTGGAGCCTGACCTGTCGAAGAAACGCCAGAGCATCTTCCTGGAGAAGGATTTCTCCGATGTGCTTATCAAGGGACGTGCTGCCAAGGGAAATCTCCTCACCAAGCGCACCATCCGCCGCATCGGTCTGAAGAGCCACGGCCATAGTACGCTGGGAGGCAGAAAGGTGTGGTTCGACCCCGACGTGAACCGCATCAACTACGATGAGAACGGACGGTTCCTCGGAGAATTCAACGACGGAGAGAGCATCCTTGTGGTACTCGACAACGGCGACTTCTACATCACCAACTTCGACCCCAACAACCATTACGAGGACAACATCCTCCGACTGGAGAAGTGGGACGAACACAAGATATGGACCGCCATCCTCTACGATGCCGACAACGAGGGATACCCCTACATCAAGCGATTCACGATGGACGCCACCAAGCGCCATCAGAACTGTCTCGGGGAGAATCCGGAGAGCAAGTTGATCATGCTCACCGACACCGCCTTCCCCCGGCTCAAGGTGACTTACGGCGGCGTGGACGCAGTACGGCCTGCAGAGGAAATCGACGCCGAGCAGTTCATCGCCCAGAAAAGTTTCAAGGCAAAGGGCAAGCGTCTCACCACCTGGAAGCTGGAGAGCATTGAGGAACTGGAGCCCACCCGCTTCCCCGAACCGGAAGACGAATCACTTTCGGAGGAAGCCCCGGCATCTGAGACTGAAGAAGAGAACCTCGACCCTGATGCCAACAAGAGCGAACAACAGATCATCGACGAGCTGACAGGTCAGCAAAGCCTGTTCTCTGACAAGGACTTTGAGGAAGACCAGAAGGACAAGGACTGGTTGTCAAAACAATAAAACAAAGAGATTCCCTGCTTGCGGAGTGTTTCCGAAAGCAGGGAATCTTTGTGTTGGCAATCTTTATTTACGGTAAGATTCCAGTTTCTTCATGCAATAAGACTTGAAATCATTCCAATGATAATAGGGTGCCACATCGCTCTTGATGGGGAGTGAGGCTTCATCCTCGTTCAACAGGACTTTCACCAGGATATCCTTAGCCTCCTTCGCGTTCCTGTAGAACACGAACTGCAGGTTAGTGGCCATCGGCGTAATCTTGTAGTCAAACCATTGCGTGGCTATCTTCTCAGGGTCTGTAATCTCCTCTCCGTAACCATTGAGATTGAGAAGGCAGGTGAGCGGAGTCACCATCGTGTCGTGGCCGAATCTCAGGGTCGCACCGGGATGCTGGAGGGCGATGCAACTGTCAGCCTTCTCGATTATCTCGCGCAGGAGGTTTCGCTGGGAGAAGGGTTGTTCGTTACCCGTATAGGGTGAATAGCCATAGGACATCTGCCACCAGGAGTTGCTCACCACCCAGTTCTGGTAGATTTCCTCCTCGTTGAAGAGGTCATAGAGCGACACCTTGCCGCGAAGCTCCGTGCCCTGTACCGCTCCCGCCATCTCGAACAGTTTCCAGTTGAGGTCACGCTGGTCCACATTCTGTCTCACCCATGCCGGGTCGCTGAAGAGCTGTCCCATCAGCCGGTCATAGCAGTTGTGTTTCCGTCGAAACTCCTCCTGGACCACCTTCCTGCCCACACAATACTTCAGACTGTCGAGGTGGCGGTCGTCCTGGTTCATGTAGTACATGTCGTGGTAGCTGGCGTCATGGAACACATGGAGCTTGGGATTGATGCGCAGCATCTGCTGCAAGGCATTTTCCATGGAGAGGATGCAGCGTATCACCACCGTACTCCGTGCCTCTATGTTTGCATTCCCGGAGAATACCTCAGGGAATCGTTCCATCATTCGCCGTGCGATGCCCTGGTGCTGCAAGGCTCCAAGGGGAGTAAGCTCGCCGTCCCGTCCCTTGGCATTCTCACGTATCAATGCGACTTTCCGCAAGGTCTCCTCGCCTTTTCTTGTGAGTACTCCCGCCTGTTGCGCACGGAGCAACGTATGGTAAGGCACGTCATATGCAGACTTTCCTATCATATAGCGAGAACCGTGCCGGGCATAACTGCTCAGGTAGAAGGGCTTGTACCCTTTGGGGGCTGGGGTCAACGTTTTCTGGGGACCGCGGTAGGCTACATAATTGCTCGCCGACAGCGTGGTGTCTCTTATGAAGTCTTCACGAGGGGTTTGCGCCATCGTTTGCGCCATCACAAGCCAAGGCGTTGCCAACGCCAAGACTGCTCTTTTCAAGATGTCACTTTTATTCATATCTTATCTGTTCTTATGTATTTCAAGACATTAGGACTCTTCACTCCCATTTCATGAGAGCCCGGAGGAATGGCAACAACTCACTTGCCATCTTCTGTTGTTGCAGTTTGCTGGGATGCCAGCTGGCGCCATACCCCAGGTCCCCCTTCTGGAAGGTGAAGTCGAAGCGATAAACCTCTTTGTCGCCTTTCTTTTGGGCATCTTTACGGATGCGGTCAAGTACCTTTCGCTGCTCGCCACTTTCCTTTTCCCCCAACATGGGTCCCGTGAGCAGCACGATTTTTGCATCGGGATACTTGCCCCTCACTGTTTTCAGAAACAGCCGATAGTTCTTCTCATAGAGCGAAAGGTCATAATTGTTGGTGGAAAGGTCGTTGGTACCCAGGTTGATGCATACCAGCTGAGGCTGGTACTTGGAGAAATCCCATTTCTCGTCATGCTTATTAAATAAGGTGTACTCGTATTGCCAAGGCATGTTTTCCACGCTTCCGTCCTTAGGACCATCATAGTTGCGATACACACCGATGCCACTGCGCGACACGGAGGTGTGCTGCGCCCCAAGACTGTCGCTCACGATGTTGGCATAGGTCATCCAGTGATTCTCCGTCTCGTCCTCGAAGGGGGCGCTCGCCCCTGTGCTTTCCACTCCATACCCACAGGTGATGGAGTTGCCGATAAACTCTATCTTTCGTCCGGGCAACGCCGGGGACTCCACGAGGTGGCATCCCTTGTCAAGTACGAATCCCTTGAACTCCGGTTGGCGGAACAATCCCTCTATCACATACATCAGCCTCACCCTGTGTATTCCCTTGGGAAGAGCTGTTGCCAGGGTGACCACCGAGTCACGCTCTGCATTGAATCCCACCTTGAAGGGTTCACATCCATCCACCTGCGCCATGAAATAGCCCGTCTTCGGACGGCACACCATCTTCAGCGACGTTCCCTCGAAGGCAGCCCCGATGGTAGTGCCGGGATAGTTGAAGCTCGCCACATCTTTGTCTTTCGTAAAGCTTACGCGCCCTACATACTGTATCATGGGATGGGAAGCCTTTACCACCTCGCCTTGTAAGGGTAGAGTGGAGGAGGTATACTCATTCCCGGCCATTGCCATCAAACTTGCCAGCAAGACAGCTCCCGTCATCATCATTTTTTCCTTCATCATCATATTCGTTTATCTTCTATTGCTTGCAAATTTAGCATTTATTCTTGTAAAAACCAAGCTCTTCTGTTATTTTTTCCCGATTTCTTCTTTTATTTCGAATAAAAGTGTTACCTTTGCATACACTTATGCGCTTGTGGCGAAATTGGTAGACGCGCTAGACTTAGGATCTAGTGGT
>CAVCCB010000147.1:0-5491 GCA_963600595.1 Subdoligranulum sp. APC924/74
ACGTGGTGGACATCTCCCACCCCGACTTCGAGGAGCAGATACAGGTGGTGGAGAACACGCTGAAGGAACTCGGATGCGCCGACAAGTCCTCGATGATTATCTTCAACAAGATAGACAACTACTCCTGGGTGGAGAAGGAGGAGGATGACCTCACGCCCATGCAGAAGGAGAACATCCCCCTGGAAGACCTGAAGAAGACGTGGATGGCGAAGCTCTCCGGCGACTGCCTCTTCATCTCCGCAAAGAACAAGGAGAACATCGACGAGTTCCGCGACACGCTCTACAGGAAAGTCAGAGAGCTCCACGTGCAGAAATATCCCTACAACGACTTCCTGTACCAAGACTATGAGTAAATATGAACGACTATAGACCATTGACCTCGGAAGAAATCGAGGTATTGCAAAACAACGGATGCTGGGCGGAAGACTGGACATCCGTCAACGTGGCCGAGGACTTCACGCCGCAGTACATGCACCGCGTGATGCTCTACGGCGAGGTGAACATCGGCGCGTTCGACAAGAACGTGGAGGTGAGCCGGGGCTTCGTGAAGCACTCGGGCATCAACAACGCCACCCTGCGCAACGTCACCGTCGGAGACGACTGCCTCATCGAGAACATCGGCAGCTTCATCAACAACTATACCATCGGCGACGACTGCTACATCTCCAACCTCGCCATCATGGAGACCACCGAGGGAGCCACCTACGGCGAGGGCAACGTGGTGAGCGTGCTCAACGAGGTGGGCGACGGCAACACCATCCTCTTCAGCGGTCTGAACAGCCAGCTTGCCGCCTTCATGGTGAAGCACTTCACCGACCGCGAGCTGAAGGAGCAGGTGAGACAGCTCATCGCCGAGGACATCGATACCAGAATGCCCGACAGAGGGCAGATAGGCAACAACGTGAAGATTGTCAACACCAAGGAGATCACCAACTGCGTCATCAACGACTTCTGCGAGGTCAACGGAGCGTCCAGGCTCAGCGACTGCACCCTGCTCGGCTCGCCCACCGGCAACGTGTATGTGGGCACGGGCGTGATCGTGGAAAACTCCATCATCGCCGAAGGCTCCAGTCTGGTCAACAGCGTCAAGATACAAGACTGCTTCGTGGGCGAGGCTTGCAAGATGAGCAACGGATTCACCGCCGAGGCATCCGTCTTCTTCGCCAACTCCTACATGAGCAACGGAGAGGCTTGCGCCGCCTTCTGCGGACCCTTCACCGCCTCCCACCACAAGAGCAGTCTGCTCATCGGCGGAATGTTCTCGTTCTACAACGCCGGCTCAGCCACCAACTTCTCCAACCACGCCTACAAGATGGGACCCATGCACTGGGGAACCCTGGAGCGCGGCTCGAAGACCGCCAGCGGCGCCTACCTGCTGATGCCAGCCACCCTGGGCACCTTCTCCGTGTGCTTCGGCAAGCTGATGCACCACCCCGACACACGCAACCTGCCCTTCGCCTACCTCATCGCAGACGGCGACAAGATGTTCCTCATCCCCGGCAGGAACATCACCACCGTGGGACTCTACCGCGACATCCGCAAATGGCCGCGCCGTGACCTCCGGGCATCCGAGAACCGCAAGAGCATCGTCAACTTCGACTGGCTCTCCCCCTTCTCAGTGGGCGAAATCCTGAAGGGCAAGAAAATACTCGAAAGCCTCAGGGAGGTGACCGGCGACAACGTGTCCAACTACTTCTACCACGAGTACATCATCCCTGCCACCTCTCTGCGCAAGGGCATCAAATACTACGACATCGCTCTGCGCATCTACATGGGCGCCGTCTTGAAGCGTGTATTGAAGAGAGACCCCACACTGGCACCGCCAGCCACCACCACGGGCGAGGGAGACTGGAACGACCTCTCGGGACTCCTCCTCCCTGCGGCAGAGGAACAGCGCATCGTCAATGACCTCAAGGAGGGCAACTTCGACTGCATACAGTCGCTCATCGACCGCTTCGAGGAAATCAACGACCGCTATCGCGAATACCAGTGGGCTTGGACCTACAGGATGATTTGCGACTATTACCACATCTCCGAGATTACCCTGGAGGATGCCACACGCATCCACGAGGACTATATCACTGCCCGCCGCTCCTGGATCGCCGAGATCAAGAAGGACGCAGAGAAGGAGTTTGCCATGGGAGACGTGGAGGAAGAGGTGTTCCGCAACTTCGTGGATAACCTCGACCACGAGGTGGACTATGAGAATTAATTAATAATTAATAATTAAGAATTAAGGATTAGGTATCAATAAGTTAAATAAGTTATCCACAGTCTTTGTGGATATGTGGATAACGTTATGGAAAAAGTTATGAGACTAAAGCATGTAATGATGGCGACTCTCCTCATGGGAGCCTTGAATGCCACCGCCAAAGAGTATCATTACACCACCGTGCCCGGCGATGCAATGAAGACACGCATCTACACCCTCGACAACGGACTGAAGGTGTACATGTCTGTAAACAAGGAGAAGCCCCGCCTGCAGGCTAACATCGCCGTGAAGACGGGCTCGCGCAACGACCCCGCCGAGACCACCGGCCTCGCCCACTACCTGGAGCACCTGATGTTCAAGGGCACCACCCACTTCGGCACCATCGATGCAGAGAAGGAGAAGCCCTACCTCGACGACATCACCCGCCGTTACGAGACCTACCGCAAGCTCACCGACCCCGCACAGCGCAAGCAGGCATACCACGAAATCGACTCCGTGTCACAGCTTGCCGCCAAGTACAATATCCCCAACGAGTACGACAAGCTCATGACAAGCATCGGAAGTGAAGGCACCAACGCCTACACCTCCAACGACGTGACCTGCTATGTGGAGAACATCCCCAACAACGAGATAGAGAACTGGGCAAAGGTGCAGGGCGACCGCTTCCAGAACATGGTAATCCGCGGTTTCCACACTGAGCTGGAGGCAGTGTACGAAGAGAAGAACATCTCCATGGGAAGCGACAACACCAAAGAATGGGCGGCTCTGTGGAAGCTCCTCACCCCTACCCATCCCTACGGCACACAGACCACCATCGGCGAGCAGGAGCATCTCAAGAACCCCAGCATCGTCAACATTCAGAACTACTTCCGCCAGTACTACGTGCCCAACAACGTGGCAATCGTGCTGGCAGGTGACTTCGACCCCGACCAGGCCATCGGCATCATCGACAAGTACTTCGGCTCCTGGAAGAAGAGCGACAAGGTGGTGCGCCCCGAATTCCCCGCACAGCCCGAAATCACGGCAGTGAAAGACACCACCGTGGTGGGACAGGATGCAGAGAACCTGATGATGGCTTGGCGGTTCAAGGGAGCCAACCAGGGCGAAGATGATATCCTCGACCTCATCTCACAGGTACTCAGCAACGGCAAGGCAGGACTCTTCGACACCGACCTCAACCAGAAGATGAAGGTGCAGGGCGCCGACTGCGGCTCGCAGGGGCTGCACGACTATACCGCCTTCCTCGTTGTGGGAACGCCCAACCAGGGACAGAAGCTCGAAGAGGTTCGAAAACTCATCCTCGAAGAGATGGAGGAACTGCGCGAGGGCGACTTCTCCGATGACCTGCTGCCAGCCGTCATCGCCAACAAGAAACTCGCCTACTACAAGGCGCTTGACAGCAACAACTTCCGTGCTTCGGCTATGGGCGACGCCTTCATCAACGACCAGCCATGGGAACAGGTGGCACAGCAGTTGGAACGCCAGGAGAAAATCACCAAGAAAGACATCGTAGACTTCGCCAAGAAATACCTGCGCGACGACAACTTCGTATGCGTTTACAAGCGCATGGGCGAGGACAAGACACTCAAGAAGATAGAGAAGCCAGCCATCACCCCGATACCCGCCAACCGCGAGTACCAGAGCGCATTCCTCAAGGAAGTAGCCAGCTCGAAGGTGAAACCCATCGAACCACAGTTCCTCGACTTCAAGAAGGACCTCACCGTGGGCAAGACCTCCAAGAACCTGCCGCTCATCTACAAGCAGAACACCCAGGACGGACTCTTCAACCTCGTATTCCGCTATGAGTTCGGCGACGAGAACGACCTGCGCTATGACTATGCCGCAGACTATCTCAACTACATCGGCACCAAGAAGATGGACGTGAGCGACATCAACAAGGCTTTCTATCAGCTGGCCTGCAACTTCGGCGTGTCCACCACCGACAAGACCGTGCAGGTAAGCCTCAACGGTCTCAACGAGAACCTTCCCAAGGCACTCAAGCTCCTGGAGGACTTGCTCCAGAACGCCAAGGCTGACAAGGAGTCGTGGGCACAGTATGTGGACCAGATACAGAAGGCACGCGAGGACGCCAAGACCGACCAGAAGACCAACTTCAGCTACCTCTGGGCATACGGATGCCATGGCGAGTACAACTCCATGCGCAACCATTTCAGCATCGACGAGCTGAAGAAAGCGAACCCGCAGGAGTACATCGACCTCCTGGCAGGCTTGAACAACATCGAGCACACCGTATTATATTATGGTCCCTACAGTGAGAAGCAGCTCAGCGACCTCCTCGCCAAGAACCACAAGACCGGCAAGAAGCTGGAGAGCGTGGCAACCTATCAGGCAAAGGGCAGGAAATACCAGTTCCAGGAGACTCCGAAGACGGAGATTCTCATTGCTCCCTACGAGGCAAAGAACATCTACCTGCGCCAGTATCACAACGAGGGCAGACAGTGGAAGCCCGAGTATGCTCCCGTGGAGGCGCTCCTCAACGAGTACTTCGGCGGTGGCATGAACAGCGTGGTGTTCCAGGAGCTTCGCGAGACCCGTGGCTTGGCTTACAGTGCAGCCGCCATGTATGCCTCTCCCTCCCGCAAGGACGAGCCAGAGTATTTCATCACCCACATCATCTCACAGAACGACAAGATGATGGACTGCATCAACGTGTTCAAGGAAGTGGTGGACACCATGCCCCAGAACCAGGCTGCCTTCGACCTCGCCAAGCAGAGCCTCATCAAGAGTTACCAGAGTGCCCGCACCACCAAGTTCGGTGTCATCTCCTCTTACCTCTACTATAAGAACCTCGGCTTGGACTACGACCTGCGCAAGAGTGTCTACGAGGCTCTCCCCTCCGTCACCCTCCAGGACATCGTGAAGTTCGAGAAGGAGAACATGGTGAACAAGCCCTACCGCATGGTGATTCTCGGCAACGAGAAGAACCTCGACATGAAGGCACTGGAGAAGATCGCGCCGGTGAAGCGATTGACCCAGGAAGAGGTATTTGGTTACTAAGCAAAGCAGGCCTAATTTGGCCAGCGCATTGTCCAGCCCACATTGCCAGCGCATTGTCCAGAACACATTGCCAGCGCATTGTCCAGAACACATTGCCAGCGCATTGTCCAGAACACATTGCCAGCGCATTGTCCAGAACACATTGCCAGCGCATTGTCCAGAACACATTGCCAGCGCATTGTCCAGAACACATTGCCAGCGCATTGTCCAGCGCGCCCTGAAGGGGCAACCTGCGCCTAGCCCAGGGCAACACCCTGGGTT
>CAVCCB010000148.1:0-5466 GCA_963600595.1 Subdoligranulum sp. APC924/74
GGAGGCTATCATGTGGCACTGCTACAGCAAGAAGAGCCACGCCTACTCATCAGCCATCAACTTCTACAAAGCATCGAAGGCTGACCGCGACGCAGTGGTGAAATTCCTGCGCTCCATCTAAGACTCTTAGCATATATTCTACTTTCGGGAAACCGGAAGTAGAATTTGCGTTTTAATCAACAACAACCCAATAAAGGATATTTTATGAGACCAGCTTACAAGACATCATTTCTATTACTGACCTCCATCCTCGCCCTATCTGCCTGTAGCGACAACGCCACCGGGGGAACAGAAAAGGACAAGGAGAAGACCGATTCCACAGAAATCGTAGAGACAGACGCAGCCTACGTGGGCAAAGACGTGGGCAACTTTACAGCCGAAGAATGGTACCCCGGAGGCAAGCTCGGCACTACCGAGAACGTTTCCTCCAACTGTTATGAGGACGAGACTCCTGCAGTGACGGAACAAGGTTTCACGGACCGCTTCAACGAGGGCGACCTGTTGGCAAGCAAGCAGTTCACACTGAGCACCAAGCCCTACAGAGGATGGGGTCCCTGTGCCTCACGCCGTGCCTGCGAGCAGTGCCACGCCGGTGGCTACGCCCACGGTCATAGCCGCAACAACTTCGACCCCGTAATGGGCAACGGCTACATCGTGTCGGTATATTACCCCGACGCACCGGGCAGCAACGACGGAGAGCCTATCGACCAGCTCACCACCTTCACCATGACCATGGCACAGTCACCCTTCCTGCCACCGCTCAACCCCGACAAGGTGAGCATCAGCTGGCAAGAAGTGACAAGTATGCCAAGCGGACTGGCAATGAAGTTTGCCGACGGCGAGACCTACTCGCTGAGATACCCCGAGGTAAGCATCCCTCAGGATGCCTTCAACGTAGATCCTCAGCCAAGCAACTATGCCGTGCGCCTCATCGCCTCCTGCAACTTCCAGGGTCTGGGACTCATCGATGCCATCTCCAACGAAGACTTGGAGGCACAGTACAAGGCAGAGAGCGAGCACGCAGAATTGAACCCCGAGTTCTGGGACAATTCGGCAAAGAAGCTGAAGGATGACGCCTATGCCGAGGATGCCTTCGGCAAGAAGTTCGTGAAGCGTTTCAACTACGACCTTCTGGAAGGATGTCTTGAGAACGACGTGGCACTTTGGGACGAGCTGAACATCCTGCGCTCCGACATCAAGCACATCTGTTCCACAACAGCTTGGGCGAAGGCAATGTCAGAGAACGAGGATGTCATCAACACGATTCTGAAAGACGGAAAGAGCGCTTCCCACTATCTCCATCCCTACTACTACGACGGTACGAAGGAGGGCGTGAAGGAGGCATTGTCTTACCTGCTGTCGCCCGGCGATGACGTGAACCTGTACGACAACAAGTACTACAACTTCGAGCCAGAGATGACCGACGACCAGTATCACTCGTTCATCGTATGGCACAGAGGCATCGCCGTTCCCCGTGCCCGTGACCTGAACAACTCACAGGTGCAGCGCGGCAAGGAACTGTTCACCAGCATGGGCTGCACCAACTGCCACAAGGCAAGTTGGACCACAGGCCCCGACAACTACGGACGTTCCAAAATCATCGAGGGCAAGCAGTTGCCACAGTATGCCGGTCAGAAGATTTATCCTTATTCCGACTTCATCCAGCACAAGCTGGACATGATCAATGACATCCACGGATCATGGTGCCGCACCACTCCGCTCTGGGGACGTGGCCTTTCACTGTTGAACAGTGGAGCCGAAGACCGTTTGCACGATGCCCGTGCCCGCAATGAGGTGGAAGCAATCATGTGGCACGCCTACAGCAAGAACAGCCAGGCCTACAACTCGGCCCTGCAGTTCTACAACCTGCCAAAGGCTGACCGCGATGCAGTGGTGAAATTCATCAGATCCATCTAATCAAAAAAGTAAATGAATCCAGTAAACAAGACATCACTATTCTTATTAAGTGGCATCCTGTCGCTCGCCTCGTGCAGCGACAGTGCCACTGACGTAATCGACAACAACAAAGAGAAGACAGACTCCACAGAAATCGTGGAGACCGACGCTGCCTATGTGGGCAAAGACGTGGGCAACTTTACAGCCGAAGAATGGTATCCTGCCGGCAAACTCGGCACAACGGAGAACACATCGACGAACAGCTATGAGGACGAGACTCCTTCTGTAACCGAGAACGGATACTCCTCCTCCTTCACGAACGGCGAGACAGTCTTCGAGCACAAGTACACCTGGAACACCAATCCCTACAAAGGACTGGGTCCGCTCTTCTCACGCCGCTCGTGCATCTATTGCCACCCAAGTTATGGACACGGAAAGCGTCAGACGAAATACGATGCCGACGTGATCGGCAACGGCTACCTCCTCGCCCTCTTCTATCCGGCAGGAACGACCGATGCCAACGGCAAGTATTACGAAAAGGACACCTATGTGAGCCAAA
Organism: Subdoligranulum sp. APC924/74; assembly: GCA_963600595.1. Lineage (GTDB taxonomy): Bacteria > Bacteroidota > Bacteroidia > Bacteroidales > Bacteroidaceae > Prevotella. The sequence continues at coordinate 2,456 of CAVCCB010000148.1, forward strand.
TCACAGGCGTGCCACAGACCCGTACCATGTCGCCCTTCTTGCCCGAGATTGACGAGAGCGGCATCAACATCGAGTGGAAGCACGCCACCGACGAGCATGGCAACAAGTTCGCAGACGGCGAGACCTACGACCTCATCTATCCCGAGGTGAGCGTGGCAATGAATGCCATCCACACCAGTCCGATGCCTGCTGCTGGATTCACCGTCCGCGTGGAGTCTACCATCGGAATCGGCGGTGCCTGCCTCATCGATGCCATCCCCGACGACTCCATCAAGAAACAGTATCAGTCGGAGGCTGCCCATGCAGAGCTGAACCCGATGATGTGGGACAAGAGTGCCAACGACTGGGCTGCCACAGCCTACATGGACTTGTCTAACGGCCGTAAGGGAATCAAGAAGTTCAACTACCAGCTCTCCCGTGCTTCCCTCCAGCAAGACTATGCCATCTGGGAAGTGTGCAACGTGACCCGCAAGGACTTGCACTACCTCTACACCACGAAAGAATGGGCGAAGGCGAACAGCGAGAGCGAGGAAGTGATCAACTACATCATGGAGAACGGAAAGGATCCCAGTTCATTGCTCAGTCCTTACTACGGAGAGACCAAGGAGGAGACCGCCCTGAAGGTGGAGCAACTCCTGGGACTGAACTCCGCTTCCGACGCTCCCGTGTATGAGAAGAACTTCATCGAGAAATTCGGTGAGGAGATGTCAGACCAGCAGTACTATGACTTCATGGTATGGCAGAGAGGCCTCGCCATCCCCCGTGCCCGCAACCTGCACAGCAAGACCGTGCAGCGAGGCAAGGAGGTATTCATGCAGATAGGTTGCTCCTCCTGCCACCGTCCCTCATGGACCACAGGTCCCGACGACTACTGGGCTACCGACTATGTGAACAGTCTGGGCAAGCTCCCGACCTATCCCAACCAGAAGATCTATCCATACACCGACCTCGTGCAGCACCGTCTCTACATGGAGAACGACATCATCAATGGTTGGTGCCGCACCACCCCACTCTGGGGACGTGGACTGTCATTGCGCAACACCGGTTCCGACGACCGCCTGCACGACTGTCGTGCCCGCACCGTCATCGAGGCCATCATGTGGCATGGATACAGTTCGAAGAGCGACGCCCACTGGTCAGTGCAGAACTTCTACAAGTTGGACAAGGCAGACCGTGATGCCGTCGTGGCATTCATCGAAGCCATCTAATCAGTACCCTCATAACAGCCAAGCCCTTAGCGGTTTGGCTGTTTTTGTCTTCACATAGCAAGAAACCTCATTAAAAGTTTGCGCTTTTCAAAATAAAGTCGTAACTTTGCAACATCAATCAATCATAAATAATAGGAGGAAACAGACTATGGCAAGACCCATCAGAGAAACGCCGATACTCTACGGCAAGAACGCAGAGCGTTTCATGGAAAATATGAGACGTGTAGATAGTATGTCTATCGAAGAAAGGAAGGAGAATAGTAGAAAAATTCATGAAAAGGCAGCAAGTCTTAACATGAAGTTCATATTTGCAAAAGATAGACAATAATGAAATCAATAGAAATTACCAAAGAAAGGGACTTAAAGCCATTCGATTGCGGTGATGCTGATTTGAATGGCTTTCTTGTCGATGACGCTATAGCCTTTCACGACAAACATATAGGGAAAACCATTATCGTTGAAGACGATGAAGAAACAGAAATTCTTGCTTACTTTTGCCTATTAAACGATAAAATAACAAAATTAGAAGCATCCAACAGTGCATGGAAAAAAGTAAAGAAACTTTTTCCTCATGACAAGCATTTCAGTAGTTATCCATCTGTAAAAATTGGCAGATTAGCAGTTTCCGTCAACCATAGAAAAGAAGGACTTGGAAGTGCTATTCTATGCGTAATCAAAGAAGCACTTAGATTAGAGAATAATCTTTCCGACTTCCGTTTCCTTACAGTTGACGCCTACTTATCTGCCGTACCCTTCTACGAAAAGAATGGTTTTGGATTTCTTGATGCAGAAGATAATAACAAACATACTCGCTTGATGTATTATGACATGAACGAAATGTACTAATATACTTTTTATGGTAAAAAAAATTATATCCACCCTTTACATCCTTGTGCTCATATTCATGGCTGTCGCCACCATCGTGGAGAAGAACCAGGGAACAGACTACGTCCATGCCCACTACTACGGCGCATGGTGGTTTATCCTCCTTTGGGCGGCAATGACAGCCCTCGGAGTTTTCTACATCATCAGGAGAAAAGTCAGGACAGCCTCTACCCTTGCCCTCCACCTGTCCTTCGTCATCATCCTCACAGGTGCGCTTCTCACACATATCTCCGCCAAACGAGGCATGATACACCTGCGCATCAACCAGCCCACCGACACATACATGACTTCCGACGGCGAGCATGGAATGGCGGAGGAAAAACTCCCCTTCTCGCTCTGTCTGAAGAAATTCGAGGCGAAGATGCACGACGGCACCAATGCCGTGGCAGACTATTCTTCCAAGTTCACCGTCACCGACGGCAATGAAAAGAGCGAGGGCATGGTGTCGATGAACAACATCTACTCCCGCCGCTCCTACCGTTTCTACCAGTCGTCCTATGACGAGGACGGCAAGGGCAGCGTACTCGCCATCAATGCCGACCCCTACGGCATTCCCGTCACCTACACAGGCTATGCCCTGCTCTTCATCTCGCTCGTCTGGATGCTCATCGACCCCAAGGGCGGCTATCGGAAAGTACTGGGAAGCCCTTTGCTGAAGAAGGGAGCCTTGGTGATGGCATTGGGATGGAGTCTTGGCTTCTCCCAAAACATCCATGCGGAATCCACTTTCGAGAATCTCCAGAGTGCCGTCCTCCCCAAGGAGACAGCGGAGAAGTTTGGTGAACTGAACATCCTCTACAACGACCGCATCTGCCCCCTGCAGACCTACGCCCTCGACTTCTGCAAGAAGATTTATGGTTCCCGAAGCTACAAGGGACTCACCGCCGAACAAGTGCTGACAGGCTGGATCTTCTACGG
>CAVCCB010000149.1:0-5466 GCA_963600595.1 Subdoligranulum sp. APC924/74
AGCTCTACTATGGCACAGAGGTGCTGATGAACGGAACGAAGAGCGTGACCGACGGTGACGTGCGCAAGGACTTCCCCGGAGGATGGGCAGATGACAAGCACAACGCCTTTACCAAGGAGGGAAGAACCAAGGCAGAGAACCAGATGTTCGACTGGCTCAGCCGTCTCCTGCACTGGCGGCAGGGCAATGAGGTCATCACCAAGGGCAAGCAGACCCAGTTCTGCACCCAAGACGGCGTGTATGTCATCGCCCGCCAGTATAAGGGCAAGAGTGTGATGACCGTCATCAACGGCAAGAACGCCGCTGGCGAACTGAACGTTTCCCGTTATGCTGAGATCATCAGCAAGGCAGAGAAGGCAACGGATGTGACGAACGGTCGCACGGTTGTCCTCAGTAAGAATGTTAAGCTCCGTCCCCGTCAGGCGATGGTGTTGGAGTTTTAAGAAATATTTCCATATTTTTATATTTTAATTTTACAAAGGTGTTCCCATGAATGTGTTTTGCACTCATGGGAACGTTTTTTCTTCATAAAAGTTCTTTTGTTTCAAATATTCTTCGTATTTTTGCAGCAGAAGTCCTAAAAACTTAATAAAATGGATGAGGAATTAGGTAAATGGCTGTTGGATATATCCAAGTATATAATTACAGCTTATATCTTAGCAGAAATGTTTGGTAAGGACAATGATTCTATTTGGGCAGTAATAGGAGCTGTAGGTTTAGCTGCTGCTTCTTTTATTGGAGGATTATATCTTATCAAAAAAGGTAAAAATAAAATAAATAAGAAAGGAAAATAAGTATGAATACAGGTTTATTAATCATGTATATTTTTGTGGCAATTGTCATTGCAGGCTCTCTCGTCTATTCTAACATTGAAGATAGGAAAGGGAAATAAAAACAAAGTTAGTGCTTAGATTCATTCTGACCATAATAAGCTTTATATTCATTACCTTGGGCGTAAATGCCCAGGGCAGCACGCCCAGTCGCTATAACGTAAGCTATCTCAACATGGCGGCGGGCATGCCCAACAACTTTGCCGACGACATTTTCCAAGACTCTTACGGCTTCATGTGGATCAGTACCCATGGCGGTGGACTGGTGCGCTATGACGGCTATAACTTCATGAACTTCTCCCTCGGCACCCCTGGCATCGGACTCCGGAGCAACAGTTGCCGAAACGTATACGAAGACCATTTTAAGCGCCTTTGGATTGCCTTCGAGGAAGGTCCGCAGGTGCTTGACCTCACCACCATGCAACCCATCACTCCGCCCTGCGAGAGCGAGACAGTGAAGGCACAGCTCGAAAAAACCTTCAAGTATTCCTCCAACAAGATGTATTGCGACACCAAGGGCAACATCTGGATGATTTCTGTCAATCGTCTCACCCGCTTCGGATTCAATGACAAGGGTGAGGTGAACAGTGTCCTTACCATAGATTTCCCCTTCAATGCTCCTGACCTCGGAATCCGCGATGTCTACCACCGTGGCACGGTCGTACTCTGCAACAACGGTAAGGTGAGCGAGTTCTCCACCAAGGGCAACAAGTTGGTGGCGAAGGACATCTCCCGACTCTTCTCCCCACTCGGCGCACGCTATGCCGGTGACATCATCCTCTATAACGGCAAGATATGGCTTGCTACCAACCAAGGTCTCTTCTGCAGCGACAAGAAGGAGTTCCACAATTCCCTCACCGACAGTTCTCTGCAGCATGAGGTGGTGACAAGTCTCGCCGTCTCTCCCGAGGACAAGCTCCTCGTGGGAACGCTCTGCGGTGTCGACATCATCGACGACAAAACGGGACAAGTGGAACACTGGAACAGTAACAGTGGCAGCAACCCCTTGAGCAGCAACTTCGTGAACAGTCTCTTCTCCAAGGACGGACAGATATGGGTAGGTACCGAGACAGGTGGTATTACCAAGCTGACTCCCCGCCTCTTGCAGGTGGAGTATTATCGTCATGAATACAACAATCCCGCGAGTCTCTCCCCCAACGCCGTCAACGCCATGTATACGGCTGCCGACGGCACCCTGTGGGTGGGCACCGTGGAGGGTGGACTGAACAGTCTGTCCCCTCAATCCCATAGCTTCTCCCACTTTACGACCGCTAACTCCGGTTTGCCCCACAACAGTGTGTCGGTACTGACTGCAGATGGCCATGGCTACCTGTGGATAGGCACCTGGGGCAGGGGCGTGGCGGTGATGCCCCTCTCGCAACCGGGCAATATCACCCCCTTCCAACCACAGAACCGCTTGCTCTACTTCGCCGGTGCCATGGCTTACGATGCCTACAATGACGGCATGTGGCTGGGTACCAACGACGGACTTTTCTTCTTCAACTACAAGACCCACCAACTGGAGCAGCCTTTCCAGGGGTGCCTGAACGTGAGAGGTTGTATCGGCAGTCTCATCACCCGCGACGCCAAGCTCCTGATGGGCTGTATGCAGGGTATGGTGGAGGTTGACCTCAGGTCGCGCCACCACGGCAAGGGCAATTTCAAGGTGCAGTACCACCCCTATAAGCTCGATGCACCCAAGAGCGGGGTCATCGATAAAATCCTCGCCTTCTGTCAGACCCAGGATGGCAAGATATGGATGGGAAGCAACGGATATGGACTCTACTGTCAGCAGAAGGACAAGAACGGAAAGGTAAGCGTGAAGAACTACACCACAGTCGACGGACTCGCCAATAACATAGTAAAGGGCATCGTGGAAGATACCCATGGAATGCTCTGGATAGCCACCGACAACGGACTTTCCATTCTCAACCCGAAGACTGAGGTGTTCAGCAGTTTTTCCAAGGAAGACGGCTTGCTCAGTGCGCAGTTCTATTTCAACGGAGCCATCCGCAACCGTCAGGGCATCATCTATTTAGGTACCGACCAGGGAATGATGGCGGTATCAGGTGCCAACCGCATGGCACAGTCCTCCAACAGACTCTGTTTCACCGAGCTGATGGTGGATAACCAGTCTGTATTTGCAGGCAGTGACTATCTGGACGCTGATGTCTCTATCGCCAAGAAGATATGCATCCACGAGAGTGACAAGTCATTCTCCCTTCATTTCTCTGCCCTCAATTATGGAAGTGAGACGCAGGGAGTGTATTTCTATCGCATGAAAGGATATGAGGACGAATGGGTGCAGTTGAGCCCCGGTCAGCACAGTGTGCGCTATTCTACCCTTCCTGCCGGAAATTATGACTTCGAGGTGAAATACGCCCCCTCCATCGACTCCGACAAGGAGCAGGTTATCTCTATCGGTGTAACCGTGACTCCATACTTCTGGAAGAGCTGGTGGTTTATTACCCTTATTATAATAGGTGTAGTGGCTATCGTGCAGTATCTCTACCTTCAGCGCGTCAGCAAGATTCGTGAGCGTGAGGTGGAGGCGCTTTACCGCCCCATCGAGGCAGCCCTGAAGGACAGTGACGAGCCAGGCAAGCTCCAGAGTCGTATCCAGACCATTCTCGCCAACCAGAAACGCTACCAGGAAAGTCAGCAGAAGACCATTGAGGCGGACAAGAAGGAGGTGGAGGCGAATAGCCATCCCTTTATGCAAGAGGTGATGGAGGTGATGGAGAAACACTATGGCGACTCAGAGTTTGGTGTGCAGGAGCTTTCCGATGCCCTGCATCTCAACCGCAGTGCGCTGAGCAAGAAACTCAATGCCGAGACAGGTCTGCCCACCGCCCAGTTCATCCGCAACTACCGTCTCGACATTGCCCGCAAGATGATTGTCGACAATGTTGCCAACCGCAACATCACGGAGATAGCCTACCGTGTGGGCTTCAACGACCCCAAGTATTTCACCCGTTGCTTCACCAGGCAATATGGTACCTCCCCGTCCCAGTATAAGGATTCAATGGATGTAGAATAAGTAACAATAAAAAAGGGTGCGCCAATCGACGCACCCTTCTCTAAAAACCTAACAAACAATTACTCCAAAGTGAGCCAGCCGTCGCTGGTCCAGTTTATCTTCTTTTCCACGAGGATGCTCGCCCCATTCTTCTCCACACTGTAGCCGTGGCAGAAGAAACGGTCGCCATCGGGGAAACTGTAGGCTGAGCAATGGCCCATTGCCTCAAATTCTTTCTTGTCGCCCTCCAGGATCAGGGTGCCGCCACCCTCCATCATGCTCTTGCCGTCCTTGTCAAGGTAGGGACCGGAGACCTTCTTGCTCCTGCCTACAGCCACGCGGTAGTTGCTCTTCACGCCACGGCAACAGTAGTCCCAACTCACGAAGAGATAGTAATACTTGTCATGCTTCATGATGAACGGAGCCTCAATGGCATTGGTGCCGGCAAACTTGCTGGTGGGATTAGGCTCGGCAGTGGTGTCGCCCACGGCATGACGGCGGGCGATGGTCTGTGGCTTTGCACCATCCTTCACATGGAAGGTGTTCTTGTCAAGCGGAATGATCTGGATGCCATCCCAGAAGGAACCCCAAGTCATCCAGGGATCACCCTTGTCATCAATGATGAAGTTGGGGTCGATGGCATTCCACTGGTCCCTGTCGCCCTTGGAGGCTATGAGGCAACCCTCGTCCTTCCATCCGTCCTTATTGGCGAGTGAGGTATTGCTCAGTAGGCCAATGGCGGAGGTGTTCTTGCCGAAGGTGGAGCAGGAGTACCCCATGTACCACTTGCCCTTGTATTGGATAACGTCGGGTGCCCAGATGTGAGTGACGAATCCCTGCACACTGTCCTGTGTCCAGGCAGGTATCTTCTCCTTGGGGAGTACACCCTCTTGCGACAACGTCCAGTGCTGGCGGTCGGTGGAGGTCATCTGCGTGATGCCGTGTCCCGTACAATAGAGATAGTAGGTACCGTTCTCGTAGGCGATGACGGGGTCATGTACCATCGGATGTTCCACCACCTGCTGGGCCTTTACAGCAGGAGCAGCAATAACCATTGCTGCTCCCAAAATGAACTGATTAAACAATCTCATACTTCAGTATATTATTTCTTCTTGCCCCAGTAGCTCTTTGCGCCATAGAGACCGGAATAAACGATGGTAGTCTTGCGGGGAGAAGCCTCCCAGTCTACCTCACGCTGAACCTTCAGTTCCACATGACCAACCTTCAAGGTGTTGGTACTTGCGTCGAACGACCAAGTAGCACCCTGCCAGTTGCCAGAGGTGATGGTGTGGTCTGAACCGAACACCATGTCTGAAGACTCCTTCTGGACACCATAGCGGTAGCCCAAGTCGATGTGCTCCCAGTTACCGATGATGTCAGACTCGGAGATGGCTTCCTGTGGCACCTTGCCGTAACGTTCTGGCATTACCACGGGCCAACCGTTGGAGAGCCACTGGATGCTGCGCACACCACCCATCATGATGGCGTTGGAACTGCTGTTGCCGCCGAAGTTGGCAGGGAAACGCTGCTGCGATGCGTAATAGTAGTTGCCCTTGCCGTCATCGAAGACAGCGCAGTGCGAGATACCTACCCAACCATGCTTGTCGGCATCGGTGT